>CALFIZ010000001.1 GCA_937877575.1 uncultured Marinilabiliales bacterium
TGGGCATATTGGTCGAAACATGTGATGTTTGCTCGCATCGCGCCTCCGGCTCTGCCACTTTACAGGCGTTTGATGAAATTCGTCGAAGGCAAGGATTATTTCGTCATCACCACCAATGTGGACGGTCAGTTCCGTAAGGCCGGTTGCGATGAGAACCGGCTTTTCGAGGTACAGGGTGACTACAAGTACATTCAAAGCATTTCAGGTGCGGACAATGTCCGTTTTGATGCAGAAGACCTGTTTGAGAAGATGTGTAAGATGCAGTCGGGATGCCGCATTCCGTCTTCATTGGTGCCGCGTTACCGCAACGGCGAGGTCGTTTTGGGCGGCGATGGCGAGCCTATGGACATCAACATCCGCAAGAGTGATGCTTTCGTGGAAGACGGGTTTTGGCATCGTCAGGCAAAGAATTACTCCGAATTTGTGCAGGCATCCGTTCAGAAGAGGCTTGTACTGCTCGAATTAGGTGTAGGTTTCAACACTCCGACAATCATACGATTCCCGTTCGAACAGATGGCTCTCAGGTTTCCGCACACTGCACTGATGCGCTTCAATAAGGACTATCCGGAGGCCGGCAGTGAGATGGAAAACTTTTTCGGCTTTAATGATATCGAAGTGCTATTCTCCTTATAAAATCGGAAAATACGTCAATGGAAATGAGAAAAACAGGATATTTCAATGTCTTAGGTGTGTTAATTGCTCTCTGCGCAATTCTTTTTGTTTCCTGCAAGGATATTACGCGGCATCAGGTCACACTTTCTGCCAATGACGACTATGCAATCGTGATTTCTGAAACGGCTTCCCATGTCGATTCTGCCGCCGCCAAAGAATTGGGTTTGTTCCTGCAGCGGATTTTCGGACACGAGTACAACATCATTGCCGATGGAAATTATCAGGGAAACCATGCCGTTTCCATCGGGCGAAACAGACTTTCGGAATCGCTATACCAACAGTATGACGGCATGATTAAGGATGACGGCTTTCTGCTTATTACTAAGGATGAAAACTTGTATCTGATTGGTAATGAGGGTAAATCGGTGCTTTATGCGGCTTATCATCTCTTGGAGAATTACCTTGGCTGCACTTACACCTGTCAGAACCATATTCATTTTGATGCGCTACCCGAAGAGGTGAGACTCAGCATCCACGACTTGCAGAACCCTTCATTTCGCTATCGCGAGACGTTGCACCTAATCCCGAACATTGACCAACGCTACGCCGACTGGCATAAATTGCAGAACCGCAATGATTTCTATAAAGATTGGGGGCTTTTTGTCCACACTTTCCAACGTTTGATTTCGGTGGAAACTTATTTCGATGAGCATCCTGAGTGGTTTTCTTTCATTCATGGACAGCGCGTTCGTGACGGACAACTTTGCCTCAGTAACCCGGAAGTGCTTGAAGAACTTTGCAGGAACTTGGAAATCAGGATGAAGGCAGAGCCTGAAAAACAGATGTGGTCAGTGTCGCAAAACGATAATGAGTCATCGTGTACTTGTCCTGACTGTCGCCGTCTCGATTCAATCTATGGCGGTCCGTCCGGTACCATGCTGTATTTCGTCAATCAGGTGGCTGAGCGTTTCCCCGACAAAATCATCTCTACTTTGGCTTATCAGCGGACACGCCGTCCGCCCCAAGGCATAAAGCCTGCCGACAATGTCAACATCATGTTCTGTTCCATTGAGTGCCAGCGGCAGATTCCCATTGCCGACAATCCGGCGGACACTTCGTTTATGCGTGATATGGAAGGCTGGTGTGCCCTTACCGGTAACATCTTCCTTTGGGATTATGTGGTGCAGTTCCGCAATTACATGGACCCGTTTCCGAACCTGCACGTCATCGGTCCTAACCTCCGTACTTTCCACAGACATGACATTCCGATGATGTTTGAGCAAGGTTCGAACCAAAATATCACCGAAAACTACGAGTGGCGCACTTTCCTCATTGCGCACCTGATGTGGGATGTGAACACAGACACCGACAGCTTACGCAACCGTTTCATGGATACTCATTATGGCCCCAATCGCGCTCCATTCGTCAAGCAATACCTTGACACCATGCAGCAAGCGCTCCTTGATTCGAAACAGGTGCTAAACATCTACGGCTATCCTATCAATGCCAAGAACGGCTATCTTGCACCCGATAAAATCAGGTTTTATCAATCGCTCTTTGAAAGCGCTTGGAATACAGTGCCTTGCGAAAATGTTACGGAGGAAGAAAGAACTGAATACGATGATAGGTTACGTATGTTGGAACTTTCGCTTGACTTTGCTGTCCTTGACCTTTCCATGAGTGAACTGTCTCCTGAACTTTCGTATCTGACATGCGATGATAAAGGAAACAGAACAGTTAATTCTGAAATGTTGGCGAAGGCTGACCGGTTTGTAGCCGACTGTGAGCGATTGGGTGTCAGGCGATTGGACGAAGCCAAGGCTACGCCGGTACAATTGCGGCAGAACATCGGCAACTACGTCAGCAAGTCGATACAGCCCGACATTGCAAGGGGCAAGACGGTGACTTGCCACACTGAATGGAGTAACATTTACGATGTGGGTGGACCTAAGGCACTGACTGACGGTAATATGGGTATCATGAACTATAACTACAACTGGCTTGGTTTTCAAGGTCACGACATGGATGTGGTCATTGACTTGGACAGCATTCAAGCCGTAAATGCAGTCAGCGCCGACTTTCTGTTGTATCCGCTCGCGTGGATTTTTGTACCCAAGCGAGTGACCTGTTATCTTTCAAATGATGGTGAAAACTGGAATGAGGTCGGCTCTAAGACCTATCAAAATCCTACATATCTGTTGGAATGTGAAATTGAGAATTTCACTTTCAGGAACCTGCACGGGCATGCTCGCTATGTCCGCGTAAAGGCTGAGTCGTTGCTGACCAATCCCGAATGGCATCGCGGTGTCGGCCAGTCATGCTGGATTTTCTGTGATGAGGTTATTGTGAGGTGATTTGTAAGTGTGGATTTATTGTCGCAGTTTGTTGGTGGTTTCTTTCACGACTTCTAAAGTTTTATTCATAATGTGGTGATGTAATATGCGCAGTTGTTTTTTGTGACTGCACAGTTTCTCGGTGCAGTGTGCGCATTTCAGGGAGGCATTTGTCTCTTCATAAAACCACTCCGGATGAAGCCAATATGTTATTTCCCAACGGAGCAATAACACTAATGCAAGAAGCGCCAGTATTTGGGCTGCGGGATGAGGTATAACGATAAGCGGTGTGAACATCATCAGGTAATCCCAATTGTAGATGCGACATGTAGTGCAGCATTTGTTCTTCAAGAACCAAGTCTCAAATGGACAGAAGAAGAGTATGCATACCATGTCGCATACGCTATAGGCCAATGCTATGATTAGCATTATGCCTTTGTCTATTACGTTGGTGAAATATAGGATGAATATGAGTGCATTCAGTGCTATCCAGGCAGCAGCGATCATGATTCTCCGATAGAGACGGTCCGGATTCGGGTTCCTGTCAGCGCTCCGTCCGCCGTAAATATTCCCCAGCGCCATGGCAATCATGATCGTGCCGATGATGATCGTCCAGACGATTTGCGAAGAGCTGAAATACGGCGCGAGCAATCGACTTGCGCCGAGTTCGACCGCCATCACCGACATCCCCGCAAAAAATTCCGTCGCGTACAAAAAAATTCGATTGCGTAACAGAATGATGCTCCTCCCCAAAAACTTATTGCCAATCTCCGCGCGGTTGATTATAATCATTTTATGAAACATTTTAAAGTCACACTCGGAGGTTTTTTAATGAGTACGCATTTTTCGTTTGAAGTGTTTCCGCCGCGCAAAGACATGCCGGTTGATGTAATCTACAACACGCTCGATCAATTGTCCGATCTCGAGCCGGACTTTATTTCGGTGACGTGCGGCGCAGGCGGCTCGTCGACAAACGCCGGGGCGCGCATGCTCGAAGTCGCCGCCGCCATCAAACATAAATACAATCGCCGAAGCGTGGCTCATCTTCCGTGCATCAATCTGTCGAAAGAGGAAGTCGTCGAGATGCTTTCGGAACTCGACAAGCAGGGCATTCATGACATCAAGGCAATGAGATATCACCGTAACATTTTTCCTGTCATTCATGTACTGGATCATGCGATATGCGGTAGTGCCGGAATCAATGAATATTACATCTCCGTCTTCTACCAGATCTGCGGCCAGTCTGCCGATGTAATCCTTCTCGCGGGAAGCGATCATGGCTCTTTCGGCAATCGGCGATACGGCGTTCTTCTGACTTTCATCATTATAGACCACTCCGCCATACACCTTGGTTATGGCCCCCTGATCTTCAAAAGTCTTAAGATCGCGTCTTAAGGTCTGAATGGAAATGTTGAAATGTTCCAGCAGTTCATTGTTGCTGACGGACTTGTTCTTACGGATGTATTCTTCCATTTCCTTCAATCTTCCATATTTCATATAATGAGCCCTCTTAATCAATCTCTACGGATATATTATAAGAGTTGCTCAAAATTTTATCAAACAATTTATACAATTGTTAAAAAAGGAGATAAAAATGAACAAATTACATGAAACTGTCATCAAATTTCCTCAGACAGAAGTCTGGA
>CALFIZ010000002.1 GCA_937877575.1 uncultured Marinilabiliales bacterium
TGGTGGAATATGCCACGTATGGCATGGATTCGAACCTGTTTGTGTCGAAATATGAATTGTTCTTGCCCAACAAGGAGGAACTACGAAAAATGGTAAGGAATATATTGAAGTGATTGTGCATTGAGCCGCGTGCGGAACTGCCTTGCGACATGGAAGAGACTGCTCTTCAAAAAGATGTACACAAGCGCATGAAAGAATTGTTGGCGGATTATAATCGACGTAAGACTGTCAAATTGGAGCATGGCCTTGATTTTCATGTTGTCTTAACCCGAAAAAATGTATATCTTTGCAAAATGAAATTAGTATTTTATAATCTTTAAATATAATCCAAAATGAAAAAACTGTTTCTCATCGCTGCTATTGCAGTCTTAAGTTTCAACTCTTTCGCTCAAAAATCATCTGACATTGACCTTCAACAGGTTAAGTCATTGATAAACAAGACAATGACCATTAACGCAACATCTACCACTTATTCTCCTTCCTCTATTGACTATTATCTAATTTACGATAATGAGACTATTTACACCCAAGAGACATTCCAATACTATTTCCCAGGCAATAAAGGTGTTACAGGTCCTGTTTCCAATCAAACCATTAAACAAGGCACATCCCCCGACAATCTTATTACCGTCGAAATAAGTGACTACTACTATATAGAAGGCAGCAAAATCGATTATATAGACTCACAAGTGTTATACTCTGAAGATGAATGGGCAATGGTAAGAGCCACCTATTCCTACAACAATCAAGGGAATATTGATATCATAACAATGGCCATGCAATTCTGGGGCCAATGGATAGACATCATGAAATTAATGCATTATTACGATGATGACATGAATGTTTCTTCTATTGTCACCCAGACATTTGACTTTTCATCATGGTCTAATACAGATAAAGTCGAATTCACTTACAACAACGGTTTGATTGAGACGGAAACAAACTACACTATGGGAGATGACAATTGGGTATATGACACCAGATTGGTTTATTCATACGACATATATGACAAAATTGCCACAATAGTTAACCAACATTGGAACAACAATTGGCAGAACGATGAACAGTTAGTTTACAATTATTCAAACGGTTTGCTTGAAAACATTATAGTACAAAATTGGAATAATTCTTCCAACAGTTGGGGGAATGAGTCTAAAATTGAATACGACTATGACAGCGACATAAATTGCACCCATGCCTTGTGCTACACATGGAAAAATAACGGTTGGGTTAATGACAATGAAGAATCATTAATATGCCCGATTTATTACAACAATATGGCATCAAACTACACTCTTGCCGACGAGTCGCACGAAGCATATATCACATACATAGTTAATAACGATGGCATTGAAGAGTCAGAGGAATTCTCATTCAACATATATCCGAATCCTGCAAACGACCATTTCAATATCAGCAACTGCGATGTGAAGAGCATCGATATCTACAACCTTGCAGGTCAACGAATTGCCTCCTACGGAAAAGGGACAAACACCATTTCCACATCCAACTGGGTGCCAGGCATGTACATAGTGTTCATAACCGATACTGAGGGCGCATCGGCACAAAGGATTGTTTCAATTGTAAGGTAATTCTTCTTTACTGTTATTTAGCCATCCATTGCTCGGGATCCTGAATGGTGGAGCCTTTCCATATCTCAAAGTGCAACTCGGTTGTTCCATCGCCGGCATCCTTCATGATGGTCCCGACATTCTCTTTAGCCTTAATCTTCTGTCCCTGAGAGACGAAGACCTGACCCAAGTTGGAATAAACCGTAAGATATTCACCGTGACGGACTATCACCACGTTGAATTGGGCTATCTTCTTCACAGTCATGACTTCACCGTCGAAAACGCAGCGTGCCATACTGTTTTCCTCAGTTAATATATTGACACCCGGGTTATTGATAGTAATATTTGCAAGTACAGGATGCGGCTGTTCGCCGAACGGAAGCGTTATCATCCCTCTCTCTGTAGGCCACGGCAACTTGCCCTTGTTTCCGACAAAATTGTCGGAAATGAGCTGCTCTTCAGGTGTGAGTTTGAAACGTTTGGAATTGCCCTTTGACTTCATTTCCTCTGCAATCAACCGCTCAATCTCCTTAGACAGCTTATTGAGTTCCTGCTGCTGCTTCGCGATTTTCTTCTTCAGGTCCTTTTCTTTCTGCGACAAATTCTGAACAATCTGGTTCTGGTTCTTCTTATCGGCTTCCAACTTGCTCTTCTCATTTTTCTCAGACTGCACAAGGATTTCTTTCTTTGACTTGCTGTCCTCGTATGAAATCTGTTTCTGCTGCAGTTTCCGGGTGGTTTCCACAATTTCATTATAGTATTCCTTACGTTTGTCGGAATATGCCTTGAATGCCTGTATTCTTCTGAATGCCTGTGAAATGCTATTTGAGTCAAAAATATAGGATAATCGTTTGTATGTATTTTGATTCTGCCATGTGCTGACAATCATATTGGCATATTCTGTCTTCAAATCCTGAAGCATCGCCTTCATGTTCTCTATGCTGTCGGAAGTGGTATTGATATCCTTGTCCAACAAGACTATTTCATGGTTGATATTCTTTATCAGCTTATCACGCTGCTTGATGTTCTTATTCAGCATATAAACCTTATTGATTGACGACTGCTTTTCCGTTTTCGTCTCATTAAGCAGCTTGTTGGTGTAATTGATGTCCTGTTCAATCTTTTTCTTCTGTGCTTCAAGTTCTTCCTTGGACTGGCAATACGAAACCCCAACAGATAACACAAGACCTGCAACCAACAGCAGTCGCATCAGAATATTCATATACATTTCAGAACCTTGCTTTCTCATAATTTGACGGTATTTTAACATTAACATTGACACCTCGTTCACTATCAATTTCAAACTGGGACAAATTAACCGTACAGGAAAATTCATCATCATTAAAAGAAAAATCTATCTGGGAAGGCAGACTCTTGCCGTTATCCGTATATATTGCAGGATACGATATCAAGACGTCTTTGCCTTTAAACACCGCGTTCAATTCAGACTTTATAATTCTTAAATTCTGTTTTGGTATGAAGACATTATAGTCAGGATAATTACCCAGATGCAGATTATACATGTTATTGTCCAAACTCAAGGTCATGTGCCTTTTGTTGCAATAGTCATATAAAACACGTCCGAATAGCAAATCCTCAACAGTTGGTTCGTTTATCCTGATTCCATAAAGCGAATACAGCACATCAAGCGGTTCGTTTATATAAGTCTTTGACAGTTTGTTAATTATAAGCAAAGAATCATTGTAAACCAATACCGACAGGACATTTATGCCAAACACAGTTGCATTTAGAAGAATACTTTGCCGTTCACTGTCATACTGTAAAGTTCCTTTTGCCCCCTGGATTCCATTTATGCTTGTGAAGGCAGCAGAAAATTTGCATTTCAGGGTATTACAGGTAAACTCATTGTCAAGCAATGAGTTAAACATTTCCACGGCTGAATTGGTTTTGGTTGTGGGAGGGACTTCAGGACTGATGGTAACCTGGTTGGTATGCTTACACGAAACCGCTGCCAACGAGATGATAACCAATATTAAAAGAAACAGTCTATTCTTCATAATATTTTTCATCATTGATTTTCTTCTTCAGTATTTCAGAAGCATTGATAGCGTCCTGATTATAAGCATTTTGCCAATATTTCAAAGCAGAATCGGAATCATTGAGTTTCCACTTCACATCACCTATATGCTCATATATGGCAGCCTTGTCATCACCGGATGAATATTTCAGAGCCTCATTAAGATATTTCAGAGCCTCATTGTACTTGCCGTTTTTAAACAGAGCCCAGCCGTATGTATCAAGGTAATGAGAAGTTTCAGGTTCCGCCTCAACTATTTTTTTACCTAAGGCTTCCGCCTTTTCAAGATTGGTATTGGATGTGCTGAGGAAATAGCTGTAATTATTCATAACATACAGATTGTCGGGGCGAAGTGCCAAAGCATTATCATAACTGGAAAACGACTTGTCCTGTTCTCCAAGTTCATGATAGCAGTCACCGAGCAATGTAAAGAAAGTCGATTTAAGGTCATCATTGTTTACAACCATCATAAGACCGTCATTGAATGTCTTAACCGCCGTTTCAACGTCATTCTTCTGATATTCCGCCAAACCCTTGAAATAGTAAAATTCTGGCATCATCGGATACAGTTCCAAAGCGCGTGAAGCCACGGAATATACCGAATCCGTCTTATTAAGTTGTGATTCAATCTGGAGCAGGTTCATGAACAAAGGTGGATTTTTCCACAATGTGATAGCCTTATAATAGTACTGGCGCGCCATCCCGAGATTCTGGCTCAAGTAATAGTAGTCTCCCATCAGAGACTGTGAACGTCCGTCATCAGGATGTGTATCCGACAGAGTCACAAGCAGTTCCTTCACATCATTGTTTTTTCCGCTGAAAATCTCATCGGAAGAATAATTATCGAGTAGCACATTTATCTTGGTATTGGCATCCATTTTAGGAGAAGCGAAACCTTTGAGGAGTTCCTTATGTGCTTCGTTGTTTTTCCCTTTACTCTTGTAATATTCTGCTAATGTGAAATGTATATACGCGTCATCAGGATATTTCCTCTCTATTTCCTGATAGCACTTAACCGCTTCCTTTTCCTTCCCGTCCTTATTATACAAATCAGCAAGTTTCGACAAATACTGAGGCGAATCGGGATATATCTCCACAAGTTCCGACATCTCCTTGCAGGCTTTGTCATATTTTTTCTGACTCTCATAAATGGCGACCTTCTTCATTGAAAGGTCCGGGTCAGGTCCAACTACGGTCTTAAGATAATCAAGTTGTTTCAGAGTCTTGTCGTATTGAGTCGTTTGGAGAAGAGCATTTGCATAATTAACCTGTGCATCAATATCTTCCGGACGTTTCTTCACGATTTCCTCATACAAGGCTGCAGCCTTGTCATTTTTATAATTGTGAGAATATATGTTTGCAAGGTTCTGAATATAATACTCGTTGTCTTTGTCAAGATTATAGGCGGTTTCAGCAGCATTCTCAGCGCCATGCAGATCCAGATTGTTCATATAGATTATCGAAAGCTGGTACCATGCAGCATCATCGGAAGGATTGTCATTCACACATCTTTCGAATAAAGTCTGCGCTTTGGTGCTGTTACCCAGTATCTTCTGGGAAGTGGCATCAATATACTGTGAAGTCTGCTGGATTTCCCTTACGGAAGCGGAAACAGGCACCACCCCGGTCTGATTCCCGTCATTATTTTTCTGCGATGCAAGCTGTTTTGTGTGACTGCATGAAACTGCAATCAAAAGCAGCAGAAAAACCGGAATTATTCTTTTCATATTGACAATCCGTTAAATACCTGTTGACCCGAAACCTCCTGCACCACGTTGCGTTTCATCAAGGACATCCACCTCACTCCATTCTGCACGTTCATGTCTGGCGATAATCATCTGGGCAATTCTGTCCCCGTCTTGAATTACAAACTCTTCATCTGAAAGATTAATCAGAATTACGCGGATTTCGCCTCTGTAATCAGCATCGATGGTTCCCGGAGCATTGAGCACCGTTATTCCTTTCTTTATTGCCAGTCCGCTCCTCGGACGCACCTGCGCTTCAAAGCCCTCAGGCAAAGAAATATACAGTCCTGTCGGGACTAACTTGCGTTCCATCGGCTTCATGACTATAGGTTCATCAATATTTGCCCTCAAATCCATTCCCGCAGAAAACAATGTCTCATATTCGGGCAGATGATGCTTTGACTTGTTTACTATATTGATTTTCATAAAATTATAACTATTTGATTTTTAATGGGTTTGTCTTTTCACCAATAAAGGCAACTGTACAATACACCAAAATTAATGCCGTATTAATCAACATTCTCCATACTAACGGCATATTTGTAAAGAGATGGCTCAGGAAAAAGATTCCAAGTGCTATAACGAAGTAAAAAATATTTCTTCCGACCTGATACGGTATCGGATACACCTTCTGCCCCCAGAAATACGATACAAGCATCATAGTGGTGTTGCAGGCAAGATGTCCGATTGCAGCGCCGACATATCCGACACGCGGAACGAGGATGAACAGCGATACCAGCATGATGACCATACCGATTATCGAAATCACGGTTCCGCTTGCCGTCTTATCAGTCAGTTTGAACCATATCGACAAGTTGAACAAAATGCCATAGAACATTATGGCTATCAGGACAATAGGCACCACTACAAGTCCCTCGTGATAGTCACTGCCGCCTCTTCCGACAAAGTATTTGAGAATGTCGATGTAAAGCATTACTCCGAGGAAAATGAGAAGGCAGAAAATAACAAAATAATTCATCACCTTGGCAAAAAGTTCAGGTGCATTGCGGTCCTTTGCCTTGCTGAAGAAGAACGGTTCCGAGGCATATCTGAACATCTGTATGAAGATAGTCATCAGCACAGCAAGTTTGTAATTTGCGCTATAAATGCCCAGTCTGCTCAAAGCATATTCGTTTGCTGTCATTTTCATTGAAGCAAGCACATCCTCACCGGGTATCGGAACCAAATACTTTATCAGTATCTTGTCGGAAACTTCATTCACCATGCCCACCAACGAAATCATCATTATCGGGAGTGAATACACCAGCATCTTTTTGAAAAACGGCCAGTCAATCTCAAAACGCATCGTCCGAATCTGTGGAAGCAGCAACAGGAGGCTGAGCAGACTTGACAATATGTTTGAAATCAGAACCCAAACCAACAAACCGGCTTGAGGGCCAAACAGGTATGATGAAATCTTTAGTGATGTCTCAGGGATAAGAACCAAAAAGAACACATTCAGTGCAATATTCATGCATACATTTGATATCTTGATAATACTGAATCTTTTGGCCTTGTTTTCATTTCTCAGTTTCGCAAACGGGACTGCTGCTATCACATCCAATGCCACTATAATGCCGAGGAACAGCACATATTGCGTATTATGCTGATAATGAATCAGCTGCGCAAACGACTTGTAAAAGATGAAATAAAATACAAGAAACAATGTAGTGGTAATCAGGATACTGCTTTCAGCATTGCTGAACACTTTATTCGGATTGGCATTCTCCTTTTGGGAAAATCTGAAATAAGTCGTTTCCATTCCGTATGTCAGGATAGCCATCATCAGTGCTATCCACGCATACAAATCTGATATCTGACCGTATTCGCCGGACATGAAAACCCGCACATAAAGAGGCGTCAGAAGATAGTTAAGCAAACGGGGGACAATGGTTCCAAACCCGTAAACAACAGTCTGACCAGCTAAAGCTTTGATTGGATTTTTTCCCATTTGCAACAAAGATTATTCACCAAGCAATTCTTGAGCCATCTTTTTTATTTCCAAAAGCTTGTTATATACTTTACGATGATTGTCCAAAAGTATTATTTCATCCTTTGAAGGTTCCGGCTTGACTTCAGGCACTTCTTGGGGAACAATTTCATCGGGATCTTTCATGATTTCCTCAGACAAGACCTCACACCCCTCTTCAGTGATCAACAGATCATCTTCAATACGGATGCCGATGCCTTCATCGGAAAGATATAAACCCGGTTCATCGGTAATGACATTACCCGCCTGCAATACAGCCCCCAAGCCGCCATCGACATCATGCGTATCCAAACCCAGATGATGAGATACGGAATGGAAATAATATTCGCTGACATCCTCATATAAACCATGTTTAGGCAATTCTTCGCGGTAATAATCGATGACCAGCTGATTCAGCTCTTTCATCTTCACGCCCGGTTTGGCATGTTCCTTCACAAGCTTTTGCGCATGTAAGACGATTTCATAGATCTCTCTTTGACGATCGTTAAACTTCCCATTGACCGGGAACGTACGGGAAATATCCGCGCAATAATAACCGTAAGTTGCCCCAAGATCGCACAAGAACAGTTCGCCATCCTCCATAATCTGATCATTGTCGGAATAATGAAGGATCGTCGCCCTTTTGCCGCTGGCAGCGATCGTCTTGAAAGCGTTGAGCTTACAAAGCGATTTTGCCAAAACAAAATTGAAAATGCCCTCCATAACCATTTCATTGAGTCCCGGCTTACAAGTCCTCATCATCTGACGGATGCCCAGGTTGGTCGTATGGATCGCCTTACGCAGACAGGCGATCTCTTCTTCGTCCTTGACTAAACGCATCTGTGTCAAAAGCGGATAGATATCCGAAATAGGCAGATACGGATATTTTTCTCTCAATGTATGGGCAAAGCGGACAGCCAAAGTTTCCTCCTGATCGAAGGTATAGTGCCAAAGATCAAAAAAGAAGACAAAATCATTTTCTTTTCTGTTGCGGTTCAATAAAGATGCGACTATATCTTGTAAATCCCCTCTGTCTTCGACATCTTCCCCACCGCTTATCGCCCCGGCCTCTTCAGCCGACATCCTACCTCCGACCCATCGGGCAAGAGTTTCATCATAAGGCAGAATAAATAAGATTTCCCTTATTACCTCATCATTCTTGTACATAAGAAGCGCCATATCTTCCTTGTCAAGACCGGTCAGATAATAAAAATTGCGATTGATGGAAAAATCATAGGCTTCATCTTCGGAACGCATCGGCGCTTTCCCCGAAAACAACAATAAAGCCGCATTGTCCTGAAGTTTTTCAAAAACTCTCTTGCGCCGTTCAGAATAAAGATTCATTTTCTATTTCTCTCTTTCTATAAGAAACATTTATAATACGCTCATTTTTAACGCACTCATCCACCAGACTTTGATAATCAAAAAGCGATTCATAATAAAGACATTTTTCTATCTTTGGCTTTGTGACCGGATTTTTCGGATCAAAGATCGTACAGCAGTCCTCATAAGGAAGGATCGAAGTTTCATATGTGTCGATCCTTCTGGCAATATCAATGATTTCCAGCTTATCCATCATACATAAAGGACGAAGGATCAATGTATCCGCCACCTTAGCGATAACCGAAATCGATTCCGGCGTCTGTGAAGCGACCTGACCGATCGATTCTCCGTTGGTGATGACTCTGATCTTGCGCTGTTTACATATTTCATCGGCGATCCGATACATCATCCGGCGCATGATCGTGATACAGTATGGCTCATCCACGTATTTATAGATA
>CALFIZ010000003.1 GCA_937877575.1 uncultured Marinilabiliales bacterium
ATTGGTCCGCATTGGCCAATCCCTTTTTTTACAACTCAACGTGCAGACACACTTTTTGGAACAGTATCTTTGTCAACCATTCAAACAGTTGTTAAACCAATAAGATAATGAATTATGGCAGCGGAAAAACTTTATGATCTGTGGGCAAGCCGAAATCCACAATGGGAAAAGAGGTACGAGGACAGCATCATCAAAAACTTTTGCGACTATGGTCGCGGTGCAACCTCTCTTCGCGAGGACAGGGGGAAGGTCTTCGGCGGTGGTTATGAGATTTTCATTGTAGCCTTTTTTATGGGGCTGTATTTCAACCAAAAACGACCGCTCATTGAAGACGCTCAGAAACGCAAGACTTTCGGCCAGCCCATTCAATATTGGGGCAATTTGGATTCTGTCAAAGGCAGAAAAGCCTACCCGAAACTTCGCGAGTACATTTTCACCGCCCTTGTTGCCCGCACCGACATTGATTTCATTGCTCTTGAAAAAGGTGAAATGACATCACGCAAGGCGGTTGATATGCTGATGCAGACAATGGAGGAATACGCTAATTGGGGCTTTCATTTTATGGAGGACAAACTGATTGACGACCCCAACTATTTCTTCAAAGAAACCGCTTTCCTTGAAGTGTTTCTGGCTTTTGATGCCACCGTTCCCGAAACCTCAGACGAAGACGAGCCTGAATCGTTAGACTAATCTTAAGGAACGCATTAATTGGTTTTTGCGGGAGATAGATGTTTTTTTCCTATATTTGTCGCTAATTGTTTGAAAAGTCGCAATAATAGAAAAATTTATCATGAACCGCACTCTCAAATACTACAACTACGCCCAGTGTTACGCACACTATACAGAGAGGATTATGAGTGTCCGCCAGGCAAAAATCCGTGGCGAGGTCATCGTGGCCAAACCCGTACTGATGCTCGCCCTCATCGATGGAATCGGACAGGGCGTGTTCACCAACAATCGCTTCACCCTGAACGAATGGCTCGAAGAGCATTACCTGTTGCTGATACGTCAATACGCTAAAGAATCGCAGTTCGACAAGCCGACTGACATCTCCAATCCTTTCTGGCATCTGAAAACTGATGGCTTCTGGCACCTGCAATATAAAGCGGATGCCGACAAAGGTACGACACCATCAAAGGCTTGGCTCAAGGAAAACGTCACCTTCGCCTATTTCGATGATGATCTGTGGACGCTACTGCAAAATGAGGAATGGCGCACTCGCCTCCGCGAATATATCGTGGAACACAAACTCACCAGTCACCATTGGCTCCGCCGTTTATCGGAAGGTCTCGCCACCATCGCTGCCATCATGTTGGTGGCATGATGCGCTTGATTATATGTTTCCAAATTCCAACCTACCTCATGCGGCTCACGCCTGAAGCTATTGCGGCCTTTGACACGGCTGACGCCACATATTCCTTGAGCCTCGGGTCAAACGGGGTGGGGATGATGTAGTCTCTGCCGAAATGTAATTCGGTCTTGTTGTACGCCTTAAGCACTTCTTCAGGTACCGGCTGCTTCGCCAAGAGCGCCAGCGCCTTGGTGGCGGCGACTTTCATCTCTTCGTTGATGGCCCTCGCCCTTACATCAAGAGCCCCGCGGAAAATGAACGGAAACCCTAATATGTTGTTGACCTGGTTGGGGTAGTCGGAACGACCCGTGGCCATGATGATGTCCTGCCTCACCTTGAAGGCCTCCTCGGGAAGTATCTCCGGAACAGGATTTGCCAACGCAAAGATGATAGGCGTGTCACCCATTGTCTCCAACAGCTCCGGTTTCAGCGCACCGGCCTTTGAAAGCCCTAAAAACATGTCGGCACCGTCAATGGCCTCATCCAACGTGGTTATGTCTCTGTCAGTGGCAAAAAGCGCCTTGTATCTGTTGATGTCTGTTCTCTTTTTGGTGATGACACCCTTGCTGTCGAGCATGACTATGTTCTCACGCCTGATCCCCAGATTGACATACATCTTCGCACAGGCAATGGCGGCGGCTCCGGCACCGCTTATGACAACCTTTATGTCGGAAATGTCCTTGCCGGCTATCTCTGCGGCATTGAGAAGGGCTGCACCGGTAATAATGGCCGTGCCGTGCTGGTCGTCGTGCATGACCGGAATGTCAAGCGCGGCTTTCAGCTTGTCTTCTATCTCAAAACATTCGGGAGCCTTTATGTCTTCGAGATTTATCCCGCCGAACGTGCCGGCTATGGATTTGACAATCTCCACTACCTTGTCAGGGTCTTGCTCGTCAATCTCAATGTCCATGGCATCAACATCAGCAAACACCTTGAACAACAGGCTTTTCCCCTCCATCACCGGCTTGCCAGCCGCAGCACCTATGTCGCCAAGCCCGAGAACTGCCGTCCCGTTGGATATGACTGCTACGAGATTGCCTTTTGCAGTGTATTTATAGACATCTTCCGGATGCTTCTGTATTTCGAGACAAGGTGCGGCAACGCCCGGAGTGTAGGCGAGTGTGAGATCCATCTGCGTGGAACTCGGTTTTGTCGGTATTATCTCCAATTTGCCTGGACGACCTTGTGAATGATATTCAAGTGCTAATTTATTTATATCTTGCATTTTGCTGATTGTTAATGGTTTGTTAGAAGTTGATGTATGATTCCATCTCGTCTCTGAGTTCCTTTGCCTTTATGCCTGCAACCTCATCAAAGTTGTCATCTTTCGATGCGAAAATGATGCCTCTCGACGAATTGACTATCAGTCCGCAGTCTTTGTTAAGTCCGTATTTGCAGACTTCGGCGAGACTGCCTCCCTGTGCTCCGACACCGGGAACCAGCAGGAAGCTGTCGGGTATTATCTGACGGATGCCTGAAAGCATCTCGGCTTTGGTCGCACCGACCACATACATCATATTGTCGGCGTTACCTCCCCATTCCCCGGATGTCTTTATCACTGTCTCATATAGACGTTCGCTGTCATGTTCGATGAACTGAAAGTCGTATGCACCCTCGTTGGATGTCAGCGCAAGCAGAATCACCCATTTCCCTTCAAACTGGAGAAAAGGGGAGACCGAGTCTTTGCCCATATATGGGGCAACCGTGACAGCATCGAAATCCATGGTCTCGAAAAACGCCTTTGCATACTGCTTTGATGTGTTGCCGATATCCCCGCGTTTCGCATCGGCAATGATGAATATACCCGGGGCAACCTGACGAATATAGTTCACCGTTTTTTCGAGGGCTTGCCATCCTTTGCTGCCGAGACTTTCATAAAAGGCCACGTTGGGTTTGTAGGCGATGGCATATTTGTATGTGCTGTCAATGATTCTCTTGTTGAATTCCCATATAGGCTCATCATATTTGAGAACACACTGCGGCAGTTTTGACACGTCACTGTCGAGACCTACACAAAGAAATGACTTCTTATTATTGATATTCTGTATAAGTTGCTGTCTTGTCATTATTTACAGATGTTACTTAAAGTTATTGTTGATTGTCTTCTTCGAGAGATGCCTTAAGTCTTTCGGCATTTTCGGCAATCTGCAGTGCATCTATGAATTCCTGTATGTTGCCGTCCATTATGCTTGGAAGATTGAAGGCGGAATAGTTTATCCTGTGGTCGGTGACACGTCCCTGCGGATAATTGTAGGTTCTGATTTTTGCCGAACGGTCGCCTGTTGAAACCATGGTCTTTCTTTTGCTTGATATTTCGTCAAGGTATTTCTTGTACTCGATTTCATAAAGACGTGTGCGAAGGACTTCCAAAGCTTTTTCGAAGTTTTTTATCTGTGATTTCTGGTCCTGGCATGTGACGATGATGCCGGTGGGGATGTGAGTGAGCCGGATTGCCGAATATGTGGTGTTTACTGACTGTCCGCCAGGTCCTGACGAGCAGTAGGTGTCCTTTCTTATATCCGACATTTTCAGTTCGAGGTCGAATTCGTCAGCTTCCGGCAGAACCACAACTGATGCTGCCGAGGTATGGACACGGCCTTGGGTTTCGGTCTGCGGCACACGCTGCACGCGATGGACACCGCTTTCATACTTCAGCTGCCCATACACGTCCTCTCCCTTGACGTTGAATATCACTTCCTTGTAACCGCCTACGGTTCCGTATGTCGCACTTACCGGTTCTATCTGCCAACCGCGTGTCTCACAGTATTTTATGTACATGCGATGAAGGTCTCCGGCAAATATGCTGGCTTCGTCACCGCCTGTCCCCGCCCTGATTTCTATAATGGCATTCTTGTGGTCGGTGGGGTCGTTAGGAAGAAGCAGAATCTGAAATTCATCCTCCATTTTCGCCTTCTTGTCGGTCAACTCGGCTATCTCTTCCTTCGCCATAGTCCTCATCTCCTCATCCTTCTCTGTCAGAAGCAGCTCTTTGGCTGAATCTATGTTGGCGATTACGTTCGAATATTCTTTGTACGCAGTCATCACCGGCTCAAGTTCCTTCACGTCTTTGTTGAGCTTAATCAGTTTCTTGATGTCGGAAGTCACCTCCGGATCATTGAGCTGCGCCTGTAACTCATTGTATTTGTTTGATAAAGATTCTAATTTGTCTAATAATAACATATCTCGTTTTTTGCGTCTGCAAAGGTAGTTTTTTTCAGCAAAAATTATTGTATCTTTGCGGAAAAATTGAAAGATGTCAATTTCCATAGTAGTTGCAATAGGCCGTAATAACCAGTTAGGATACAATAACCGGCTTCTTTGGTCGCTTCCTAACGATATGAAACGTTTTAAGACACTGACCACGGGACATACTGTGATTATGGGGCGTAACACCTATCTGTCACTCCCTAAGGGCGCATTGCCTAACAGAAGGAATGTGGTTATCTCCGATGACAAGAATGACAGTTTCCCCGGCTGTGAAATGGTGTCGTCTATAAAAGACGCGGTAAAGCTGACTGAAAATGACGGCGAAGTGTTCATTATGGGCGGTGCATCCATATACCGGCAGTTTCTGCAGTATGCCGACCGACTGTATCTTACCATTGTTGACGATTCCCCGGAGGCAGATGTGTTTTTCCCGCTGATAAGCTGTGACGATTGGGTTTTAGTTGAACGTGAGGATTTTACGGCTGATGAACGACACTGTGCCGATTATTCCTTCCGTACACTCGAAAGAAAAAAATAGGGGAGATAAAATTTTTTTTTGGGAAAAACGTTTAACCTTGAAAAAAATATATATTTTTGCAGTCGCAAAAACATGGTGGGTGTAGCTCAGTTGGTTAGAGTATCGGATTGTGGATCCGTGGGTCGAGGGTTCGAGTCCCTTCTCCCACCCGAAAATGACTCCAAAGATGAATATATTTTTTATGTTCATCTTTTTTTATGCCCCTTAGAGTACAGAAAGTATGAAAATCAGACGTTTTTTGCTTGCAGGACTGTTTATAGTGTCGTCATTCGGCGGTTTTTCCCAGAAAAACTGCTATGCACTGTATTTCAGGGATAAACCGAATAACGCTAAAGCTCAACTTGAAGACTGTATCTCCAGTGCGGCCATGTATAGGCGCATGAAAAACAATATCCCTTTCGATACTTTCGATTTGCCGGTCAACAGGGCATATATAAATGCCGTTCGAAACCATGGCGCTGAAATACTGTTAGTCTCCAAATGGCTGAACTGTGTCGTAATACAATGCGATACTTTGCCCGATTTCGCTGATTGTCAGTTTATTTCTAAAATCATCGAAATAACTGCTTCAGAAGTTTCTTTAGGCACTGCTGATGATGTGGCATATACTCCGGCTCCTTCCGGCAATTCTTACACTGACCAGCTTTCAATTGTGAACGGACTGCCTCTTCACGAGAATGGTTTTTACGGTAAGGGAGTAGTCATTGCCATCATGGATGACGGATTTCTTAGAGCAAACGAAATCAGCGGATTGCAGCATTTATTTAAAGATAATAGAGTAGTGGCTGCAAAGAATTTCCTCGATAATGCGAGCATATATAACACAGGAAGCGGTCACGGCTCATGCGTGTTGTCGATTATTGCCGGAAAGACGAATGTTTTCTCAGGTGCTGCTCCAAATGCACAGTTCATGCTGTTTCGCACCGAGGATGTGAATCGGGAGAGCCTCATTGAGGAATATGCCTGGGTTGTAGCTGCGGAATATGCTGACAGCGTGGGGGTTGACGTCATCTCCTCTTCCCTGAATTATTCGGTTATGGACGACATGTCGCAGTCACATTTATATGCGGATATGGACGGCAAGACATGCCCAGTTACCATCGGTGCACAGATCGCTGCGTCCAAAGGCATTCTGGTTGTCAGTTCTGCCGGCAACGACGGTGCTTCTGACTGGAAGTATATCTCCGCACCCGCTGATGCTCAGGATGTTATAACTGTCGGTGGGGTGACGATGGAAGGAAACCGTTGGTATGGAAGTTCAGTCGGACCCACAGCCGACGGCAGGATTAAACCCGATATCTGCGCTCTCTCGGCTGATGTGGTCATGATAAACCCTGTCAATGACAATCTGCTCACTATGTCCGGGACATCGTTTGCTGCGCCTGTAATCGCAGGATTCTTCGCCTGTATGGTTGAAGCATTCCCAAATTCTCCGTCTTCTTATCTGAAACACGTGGTCTATAACACTTCATCCAATGCGGAGACACCCGATAATGAAATAGGGTATGGCATTCCGGATTTCGAACAGGCATACTGTATCGTCGGTATAGTTGACCCCGAAGCGCAGTTTGTGGATTACCGTGTTTACCCCAATCCTTTCAGCAGTTCTGTCACAATAAGTTGCACCAAACCGATTTATTCCGTCCAAGTCTTTTCGGTGAATGGCCAGCAACTGCCTTTCTCGGAGGAAAAAATAGATGATACAAATGTGAAGTTGTCGCTTTTGTCGTCTTACAAGGGGTATGTCGTCATACAGGTTGTACTGTCGAACAATTGCTTCAAAACTTTTGTGACATACAGGTATTAATACGGTTGTTTACATTTGTGAATACAATTGTAAACAGGTTATTTCATTATCTGATAGGTCCCGTCGCTGAACAGGACAACTATGGAGTCTATTCCGTTTTTAGGCATGGGCGCGTTGTTTGTGCTTACCGGTGCAGATGTGCGTTGTTTTGTCTCATCGGGCGACTTTGCCGGATTTTCCTCCTTTACAACGGCTATGACGGCAGGGGACTCTTCTTTTGCTTTCTCCTTTGCCGGTGCCTTTGGTTTGGATTGTGTGGCATCCGGTTTTTCATTGCCTGTTTTGTTATTGTACATTTCACCTACACCTCTCGCAAGCCAGTCGAGATTTATGTCAGGAAACGTTTCCACTACCTTGATAATGAAGTCAAGACTCGGATTGTTTCGTCCCGACAATATGTGTGACAACGTCGAACGCTGTATGTTTATGGCAGCTGCAAATTGAGTCGGGCTGAGCTTTTTCGCTTCCATAACCTTGTTTATTCTTGTAATCATGATTCTATACGGATTGCCGCTTTTGTTTTGGTTACAAAAGTAAATAATTTTTTCGATATGGCGTCACATTTTGCAAATTAATTTTTGATTACAAAAGTAAACAATAGGGCGGGTGCGGTTGTTTACAAAAGTAACAAAATGTGGTTTTGAAATGCTCAATAAAAAATTAGGAATATGTTTTTAAAAATTAATTTTTTCAGATATTTTTGCGCCAAATTTCAGCAGAAAAATGAATCAAGAGTGGGCTGACAAATTCGAGAATTACATTTTAAGTGCGCGTTCGATTGTGGTGTGTGTGCATAAGTCACCCGACCCTGATGCCATTGGGTCGCTCGCTGCCGCGCAGAGGTTCTATGATAACTATTTCGCAAAAAAACATGATGCCGAAATCCATTATATCATACCTGACGAACTGCCTGACCACCTTCAATGGATGATTGAAGGAGAACGTGACAAGTATCTGATTGATGATGATTTCCAAAAAAACGGCGAAAAGATTTTCAACGATGCCGACCTTATCGTCTGCATGGATTTGTCTGATTCCGCACGTATCGGTATGTACGGACCTCTATTTGAAAAGTCGGATGCAATTAAAGTCAACATAGACCATCACCCTAAAATTTGTGATGATTTCGACTTTGTGGTGCGTGACACGTCGGTTTCTTCAACCTCCGAACTGCTGTTTACATTGCTGTCGCTCATCAGTGCCGAATCAATTGACTCCTGCATCGCAAATGCGTTATATGCCGGTATTCTTGGTGATACAGGCTCTTTCAGCTATAGCTGCGACAGACCTTCCACATATTATGTCGTTGCCGAATTGCTGACCTTGGGCGCTGAAGTCGATAGGATTCACGAGCTGCTTTTCAACAATTATCCGTATGAGCGGACACAACTGCTTGGATATGTACTTGACAAGAAGCTGAAACTTGTTAAAGTGAATAATGAGATGGTTTCATATTATACTTTGAGTACCAAGGAGTTGGAGGAATATCATTACAAACCTGGATATCTTGAGAATGTCATTAATTATGCTCTGAATATTAAGGGCGTGAATGTCGCTGCTTCTTTTGTCCAACGAAATAATAATTTAATCAGAATTTCGTTACGTTCTAAAGGAAAGATTAGAATCAATGATTTTGCGTGCAATTATTTCAACGGTGGCGGCCATCCTAACGCTTCCGGCGCTTCCGTTTACGACAAGACCCTTGAAGAATGCGTGGATATTTATTTGAAAAACATTGCAGAAGTATTCTGAACGTTACGGTAATCGTTTTTGCATCATTGCTGCTCCACTCATGCAACGGTCGTAGCGGAAAACAAGCGGAGACCGATGTTGCGGAGCAATACCACACTATTGATTCCGAAATACTCTTTGACGCCCACAAAGAGGCTATGAGAAAGGAAAAAATCCAGATTAACGATTTCATCGAACGATATAATTGGAATATGCTCGAATCACCGACAGGCCTAAGATACATGATTTATAAGCACGGAAACGGCAGACAGGTCGAGAAAAACGATATTGTCGTCCTTGATTACACCGTGAAGTTTCTCAACGGGCAGCTTGTATATTCTTCCGAAAATGACGGGGTGAAGATATTCCAGCTGTCACACTCCGATGAGACCGCCGGTCTGGAAGAGGGGATTCTCATGCTTCATGTCGGAGATAGGGCGAGGTTTATCGTTCCGTCGTACCTTGCATACGGCGTCACCGGCGACCTGAAGAAAATCTCAACCAACAATACACTTGTATATGACATACAATTAACTGATATCAAATAGATTAAGAATATGAAACGACCGGATAAGTTTGACTATTTTGCCCCGGGACGCGTGAATCTCATAGGGGAGCATATCGATTATTGCGGAGGTTATGTGCTGCCGTTTGCCATCAACTTGGGCACTTATCTGTCCGTCAAACCTAATGGCGGCAGTTGTCACAGGTTTGCGACGGATAATTATGAACCTCATGAAGTGAAAGTTGATGTGAACAATTTAACTCCTTTGCAGAAAGGACTTTGGGTTAATTATCCTTTGGGGATGATTGCTTTGTTTGCAGAGAAAGGATTCCGTTTGCCCGCCTGTGATTTCTATTATTACGGGAATCTTCCGTCCGGAGCCGGTCTGTCCTCTTCCGCATCGGTTGAGCTTGTCACCGCAGTGGCACTCAACGATTTGCTCCATTCCGGTATGGATTTGCTGGAACTGGTGAAAATGGCAAAAGACTGTGAGAACAACTTCGTTGGCGTCAATTGCGGCATCATGGACCAGTTTGCAGTCGGCTTCGGTAAGAAGGACAATTCCATTCTGCTGAACTGCAACACTTTGGACTATTCATACGCGGATTTCAATCTCGGTGACAATGTCGTTGTTGTCGTAAACACCAATAAAGTCCGTAAACTCACCGATTCAAAATACAATGAAAGATTCAGCCAATGTCTTGAACTGAAGAAAATAATCGGCGGTGTGCGTGAGATAGGCTGTCTGTGTGACCTCAAGTCCGATGAAATAGGCGAGTACCGTGCTCTTATAAACGATGATGTCTTATTCAGAAGGCTGAGACATGTCGTTACTGAGAACGAAAGAGTTTTTCAGACGTATCATGCGTTGAAAGACAATAATTTGCAGGAGGTGGGTAAACTTTTGGTTGAGGCTCATGCTTCCATCAGGGATGATTATGAAGCGACAGGAATTGAACTTGATACCATTGTCGCGACTGCAATGGAAATCGACGGGGTGACAGGGGCCAGGATGACCGGCGGAGGTTTCGGCGGCTGTGCCCTGGCTATAGTCAATGAAGACAAAGTGGAGGATTTTAAGGGAAGGCTCGCCGAACGCTATACTCAAAAGACCGGGTTGGTACCGTCTTTTTATCCGGTGAAACCTGCCGACGGTGCTAAAAAAATATAAATATTAAATAAAAATCCTTTTCTTGGAAAAATGTTGTAAATTTGCAAACTTATTACAGAATGTCCCTATGAAGAAAAATAAATGGTGGCTTTTATTAGTGTTTGCAAGTGTTTTCACGCTTTCCACATCATGCTCGGATTATCAGAAAATCTTGAAATCCGGAGATACTGATGCCATTTATGCTGAAGCTATGCGCCTTTATGAAAACGAGGCATACGCAAAAACACTGCAAATGTTCGACAAAATAGCAGTCTTTGTCAAGGGAACTGACAAGGAGGAGCCGCTGAATTACTATTACGCCCAGTGTTATTATCAGACGGGAGAATATACTTTGGCAAGCTATTACTTCAAAAAGTACATCCGCCAGTTCCCGTTCAGCGGACGTGCAGAGGAATGTGCGTATCTTTCAGCATTGTGCAAATACTATCAGTCACCTGTTTATTCCCTTGACCAGAGCCCTACCAACGATGCTATCAAGGAGATGCAGTCGTTCATCAACAATTATCCACTAAGCCCTAAGGTTGAGGAATGTAACGGCTATATTGATGAACTGAGAGCAAAACTTGAGGAGAAGGATTTCAGAATCGCCATGATGTATTTCAAGATGGAAGAATACAAGGCTTCGATCGTGTGTTTCAAGAATATTCTGAAAGACTATCCTAATACAAGCCATAAGGAGATCATCCTATGCAACATAGTGAAGGCCGGTTATGAGTACGCACGTAACAGCGTGCCTTCAAAACAGAAGGAACGTTATAAGGAAGTGGTCGAGAATTATCAGAAATTCATTTCGGCTTATCCTGATTCCCAATATATTAGAGAAATTGAACACTGCTACAAGACAGCAGTCGCCTTTGTGTAAAAAATAAAAAAATATATTTCAACATGGATTACAAAAAGTATAGAATTGGTAAAGAAGCTATTACAAGAAATTTGAATGACTTTGACAAAGAGACAGGCAATATTTACAAAACTGTCGTCATCCTTTCAAAACGCGCTGACCAGATAGGCCAGGAAATGAAGGAGGAACTTCATCAGAAAATCCAGGAATTTCAGACTACTAACGACACTCTGGAAGAGGTCTTCGAAAACCGCGAACAGATTGAACTCGCAAAATATTATGAACAGTTGCCAAAGCCTACGTTGATGGCTATTCATGAATTCGAGGAAGGTGACCTTGTCTATACTATGGGAAATAGCGACAGTTCAGAGGAAGAATATATAGAACAACACAACGACGAGAGAAGAATGGAAGACAGACGTGCTCCGAGACACGAGCAAAGGACTGTCGCCGATGCGGCTGAAGCAGAAAGAGCATCCAATGAAGCTTAAAAGGTTGTTTATAGTTTTGCTATGCGCCTCCTGCGCAGTCTCTGCAATGTCTCAGGACTTGAGATGTCAGGTTTCCGTGTCATCGAAAAGTTCTGACGGTAACGTTGACAGGACTATATACCAGGAGATGCAGAGGTCAATCCAGGAACTTGTCAACGGAATAAAATGGTGCAATTATACCGTTGGCCCTGAGGAACGCATAGAATGCACTATGCAGTTCTCCATCAGCGAAAGAGTTACCGATGAGAAATTCAGAGGAAAACTCAACTATGCGGTGCGCCGTCCGGTCTATAACACTTCATATACCACAACGCTTCTGAGCGGTACCGATGAGGATATCGAATTCGATTATGTCCAGGGTAATCCGCTGGTTTACAATGAAAACAGTTTCGATGACAACCTGACTTCCCTTGTGGGCTTCTATATTAACATATTTCTCGGCGTATTCTTCGATTCCTTCGCATTGAATGCCGGCTCCGAATATTACGAAAAGGCACAGGCTATAGTCAACAACGCCCAGTCGGCTGTAGAACCCGGCTGGCGCTCATACCAGAAAACCCAAAGAAACAGATACTGGATTGCTGAAAATCTCCTCAACCCTTCCTATAAGGAATACCACGACTATCTGTATAAACTGCATCTGAAAGGTCTTGATGTCATGGCTGAAAATATGGAACTCGGACGTTCCTACGCTACCCAGGCTGTAGAAAACCTTAGAAATGTGAACCGTCAGAAATCGGGACTTTTCATAATAACACTGACACTCGAAGCAAAAAGGGACGAACTGATAAAAATGTTCACCGAGGCAGGCGATAACGACAAGAACAAATTCGTTCAGTATATGAATGAAATAGACCCTGCAAACTCTTCAAAGTATAACGCCATAAAAAAATAACCCCAATCACTTATCCCACTTGGCCTTGATTAAGTCTCTCTACATCAGGAATTATGTGCTTATTGACGAATCAGAGCTGACTTTTAACAAAGGTCTGACCTGTATTACAGGTGAAGCGGGAGCCGGTAAATCCATAATCCTGGGCGCAATAGGACTCGTTCTGGGCGACAGGGCTGATACCAAACTGTGTTTCGACAAGGACGAGAAAAGCATCATCGAGGCTGCCTTTGAATTCGAAGATGATAAACTCAAATCATTTTTTGAGGAAAACAATATCGACTATGAGACTAACAGCACCGTCCGCCGCGAAATAACACCACAGGGGAAATCCAGATGCTTTATCAACGATACACCGGTCAACCTGCAGGTTATCAAGACTTTAGGGCTGAAGATATTGGACTTGCATACACAGTACCAGAAGTTTTCACTAAGTGACAACAACTCACAGCTGGAATATCTCGACAATTATATCAATGATGCTCATTCAATCGAGGACTATCAAAAATGCTATAATGCGTATATCGCTGTAAGCCAGGAACTTGAAGCGTCGAAGACCTTGTTGGAGAAACAGACTAAGGAAAAGGATTACGTCAATTTCCTGTATAAGGAACTGGAAGAGGCAAAACTCGTTGCCGGTGAACTTGAAACGCTCGAAAAGGAACTTGACCGTCTGAATAATGCGGAACTCATAAAGGATAAGCTTACAACGTCAGTATATGCGCTCTCCGACAATGAAGAAATGAATGTGCTGACTCTATGTCACGACATCAAGTCGAATCTGTCATCTGTTGCTTCCTATCTGGAAAACGGTGAGGACCTTGTGCAACGCTTTGATTCCACGTATATTGAACTTAAAGATATTTACGGCGAAGTGTCTTCTGAGTTGGATAAGATAGAGTTTAATCCGCAGCGTCAGCAACAATGTAACGAAAGAATCGATTTTCTCTACACACTGATGCGCAAGCATAATGTCAATACCGTTGATGAGCTGATAGATGTGAAGAACCGCCTCTCAAACAGTCTCTTCGATATTGACAGGCTGTCTGAAAAAATCCGGTCTCTGACTGCTGAAAAAGACTCCCTGCTGATGGACCTTTCCCTGAAATCAGACAAACTATCCAAACAAAGGAAATCATCGGCTGCCGAGTTGTCACGTCTAATATCCAATGAACTTGAAGAACTTGGAATACAGCATAATAAATTTGTTATTTCAATAACTGCTTTAAGTGATTTTACAAGTACCGGAAAGGATTACGCGGAGTTTTTGTTCAGTGGAAATGTAGGGGTTGAACCTGCACCGGTATTTCATACCGCATCGGGCGGAGAACTGTCACGAATTATGCTTGCACTTAAGACTGTGATAGCTTCACGGAATTATATCGACACCATGATTTTCGATGAAATAGATAGCGGAATATCAGGTGTCACCGCTTCTGCCGTCGCCTCCAAGATGAAATTGTTGTCGGAAAAGATACAAGTCATAGCCATCACCCATCTGCCGCAGATAGCCGCAAAGGCGGATGCTCAATATGAGGTTTATAAGGAATCCACTGAGCAGCGGACATACACAAAAGTGAAATTACTGTCGTTTGATGAGAGAATTGCGGCAATCGCTTCCATGATTAGCGGCAGTATAGTCAATGAGGACGCGTTGAATAATGCCCGTTTCCTGTTGAACAATTAAGTCATGTTAATTGCTTAATTATCTGATTTTAAGGTGATTGATTCACCTGTTTGAAGTTGGTTGAAAAAAAACATAAAAAATTGGTTATCAATAGGAAAAAAATATCTACATTTGCAAACTTTTTTAAGTGGAATAATTAATAACATTAGATAGTCATGAAGCAAGAATTATTACAGTATGTTGATGGTTTGACCGAGGTTAAGGAATACCCGGATTTCAAGGCAGGTGACACAATTACAGTTACCTATAGAATTGTCGAAGGTAATAAGGAAAGAACTCAAAGATTTCAAGGTATCGTCATTCAACGTAGAGGTGGTTCAAACCCTACCGCTACATTTACAGTTCGTAAAATATCCAACAATATCGGAGTAGAAAGAATATTCCCTGTTGCATCTCCATTCATTGAATCCATTGATGTCAACAAGCATGGTAGGGTAAGAAGAGCAAGAATCTATTATCTTAGAAATCTTAAAGGTAAGAAGGCCAAAATCAAAGAGAAAAAAATGGTCAGCACCAATCAGAAATAAAAAAAAATCGCCATCATCCGATGGCGATTTTTTTTTGCCTGTCACCTTGATGTTTTGCCTTCTACAGCTTTACCTCGGTGATAATGTTATGCAAGTCCTCATTACTGTCAAATTCCACTCCGATATAATTGTCAGTCCAGCCGACCCAGCGCCCGGCCTCATTACGGCGTTCGAAGAGGACGTCATGAACGGTTCCCCTGTTAAGCGTTATGAACTCTCCCCATTTCTTGTCTGACAGTTTGTGTAGTTCCTCGCTGCGCCTTGTTTTCTCCTGACCCGGAACTTTGTCGGTGTATTTCGATGCAACCGCTTCCGGTCTGTCGGAATACGAAAACACATGCAGATACGATATCGGTACTGATTCTATAAACGACTCGCAGTCGGCAAAATCCTGCACGGTTTCGCCCGGGAAACCGGTTATCAAATCCACAGCCAAGCAGCATAGCGGCTTTACTGCCTTGATTTCGAGCAGTTTGTCCCTGAATAAACTTGTGTCGTAACGGCGGTGCATCAGCTTCAGGATTCTATCGCTGCCACTCTGGAGCGGTATGTGGAAATGCGGCATCAGTTTGTCGGTTTCATTCAGAAGAATTATTATCCTTGACTCGAGCAGATTCGGCTCTATCGAAGAAATGCGTATCCGTTTCAGTCCGTCGATTCCTATCAACTCGTTGAGAAGCATATATAGCGATTCGCCGTTTTTCTTGCCGAATTCTCCGAGATTCACGCCATCAAGCACTATTTCCTTCTTCCCGCCATCAACGGCTTTCCGAGCCGCTTTAATGACATTTTCCACAGTGTCGCTCCTGCTTCTTCCACGTGAATAGGGAATTGCACAGTATGTGCAGAAATAGTCGCATCCGTCCTGTATTTTCAGAAACGACCTCGTCCTGGAATCATCGGATATTGCCGGATGGTAGCTGAAATGTCTGGAATCGTCGGGATTGGAAACCTTAACCGTGTCTTCTGCCATGCCGTCGATTATTTCAGGCAGCCTGAACTTGGTTTCATTGCCGCATACGAATACAACGTTGGGCATTTCAGCCAGCTCTTCAGGACGCAGCTGCGAATAACAACCGATGACGATTATCTTAATTGAAGGATTAACCGATACGGCATGCCTTATCGCCTGACGACACTTCTTCTCTGCGTGTTCGGTTACGGTACAACTGTTAATTATATGAATGTCAGCCTGTTGTATGCAGTCAACGATGCTGTGACCTCCTTCTTTCAGTTTTCTGCCAATGGAAGTCGTCTCCGAAAAATTCAGCTTACATCCAAAAGTCTGCATCGAAATTGCTGTCATCTCTTTTTTGTTTTCTTCGTATTTTCTATTAATTTTGCAAAAATAATAAAACTTATCATGCTGAACGTTTATGTGGACAAATTATCTGAAAGGGTGAAATACACTTTCGGTTTTGTGTTCTCACGTCTGATAATCACTGACTACAGACTGACTGATAAGTTTGATGACTTCATCTCAGCTGAAGGTTTAAAAATCGTATATGCAAACCGGAAAACAGGGGATTACCCGCTGATTTATGCGTTTGATTTTCTGTTTGATACCGATTCTGATAAAGTGATTGGCGTTGAATGTGAAACTGTGGATTCAGTCAAGGTCCTGTTTCCTCATAAATGCCCTGATTCGATAATATCTTTCGATATCTTCGCTGCAACATTCTATATGATAAGCCGTTATGAGGAATATTCACAGCATCGCCAGAATCTTCTTGATGAGCATGGAAGATATATGCACGTTAATTCGGTGGCATATAGGGGGAATTTCATGGATTGTCCTGTCGTCCATATTTGGTGCGCAATGCTTGAGGACAAACTGAAACAGATCATCTTCTGCGACCTGTCCACGCCGAAGGGCGACGGCAGCTTCAACGTCTATGACGACATCCGAAGCAAGCTGGAGGCGCTGGGCGTTCCGCGGGATGAAATCGCCTTTATCCATGAGGCAACCACAGAGACGCAGAAGGCCGAGCTGT
>CALFIZ010000004.1 GCA_937877575.1 uncultured Marinilabiliales bacterium
TACAACCCCCAGCAGATAGACGGAAGAGTGGAACAGGTGATGTCACTTGGTGACCTCAAAGCCAAATGGGAGGCTTTCGGGTGGATCGTGGTCGAATGTGATGGCAACAATATCAGTGAAATACTGACTGCACTCAAAAAAGCTGAAAGTATGCTTTTCAACGAGAAACCTGTGATGATTCTCCTGAATACAACTATGGGCTTCGGGGTGGATTTCATGCTCGATGACTGCAAATGGCACGGTACTGCCCTCAATGACGAACAACTGTCCGCAGCATTGAGCCAACTGCCTGAAACCTTGGGCGACTATTAATCTATTTTGCAACCTTAAATTTCTTGATGATGAAACCATATAAAATATTAGACAATAAAGATACACGTTCAGGCTTCGGAGCCGGATTGCTTCAGGCAGGACAGGCAGATGAACGCGTTGTGGCTTTGACGGCTGATCTTAAGGGTTCAGTGAAGATGGATTCTTTCGCAAAGGCTTTCCCCGACAGATTCTATGAATGTGGAATCGCTGAGGCCAATATGATTGATGTCGCCGCAGGGCTTGCAACGGCAGGAAAGATTCCGTTTGCCGGCACATTCGCCAACTTTGCGACAGCCCGCGTCTATGACCAGATACGCCAGTGTGTGGCATATTCCGACAAAAATGTGAAAATATGCGCATCCCATGCAGGAGTTACCCTCGGTGAGGATGGTGCGACACACCAGACTTTAGAAGACATCGGCCTCATGAAGATGCTGCCAGGCATGACTGTAATCGTACCGTGCGATTATCAACAGACTATACAGGCTACGGTGGCTGCAGCCAAACATGTCGGCCCGACATATCTCCGTTTCGGTCGTCCCAAACGTCCTGTGTTTACAACTCCCGATATGGAATTTGTAATAGGTAAGGCGCAACTGCTCAATGAGGGTACGGATGTCTCCATTTTCGCAACAGGCCATCTCGTATGGGAAGCCCTCGTAGCCTGTGAAAAACTTGAAGAACGCGGAATCTCGGCTGAGGTTATTAATATCCATACTGTCAAACCTCTTGATGTTGAGGCTGTTATCAACTCCGTGATGAAGACGGGCTGTGCTGTTACCGCTGAAGAACATCAGCTCAACGGCGGACTTTTCGACTCAGTGGCGCAGGCGGTAATCCGTCACAACCCTGTCCCTATGGAGGCTGTCGCCGTCATGGACGAATGGGGGCAAAGCGGTACCCCTGACGAGTTGCTTAAGGCTTATCATCTTGATTCTGACTCGATTGTTGGTGCCGTTCTTAAGGCTATTGTCAGAAAATAACTCATAAATGCTTTTGTTAAAATGAAAAAAATATTATCGCGTATTCTGCTGTGTGCCGTGACTTTGACTTTGCCTGCCATCATGTACGGGCAGTTGAAGGACCTCCCGGGAAGTGGCTCATTTGATGCTCAGAAATATGTTATCCGTTTGTCGGATTTTGATTTTACAAATCAGACACTGAGCGGTATCACTGAAATGACATGCCGTTCGCTTGTCAACAATCCAAGCGGTATCGAACTGGATATTATCAACCTGGTCGTTGACAGAGTGCTTGTCGGAACTGAATTGGCTGATTTCAATCAGACCGATTCGTCTGTCATCGTCACTCTTCCGGAAGGAATAGCTGCCGGACAGGATTTCGAGATTACCACCATGTATCATGGCCATCCATTCCATGAGGATTGGGGCGGCGTTCACTGGAGCGGAAATTATGTCTATAATCTCGGGGTCGGACTATATACGATTCCCCATAATCTTGCGAGAAGCTGGTTCCCGTGTATCGATAAGTTCAGTGATAAGGCGGCTTTCGAATATTATGTCACTGTCCCCGAAGGTTGTAAGGGCGTGTGCGGTGGCCTTTTGAAGGATATTACCGAAAATGACAACGGAACATCCACCTATCATTGGGCGACGGAATTGCC
>CALFIZ010000005.1 GCA_937877575.1 uncultured Marinilabiliales bacterium
GGGTATTCCTGTTAAATCGTTGAAGAAATACAAATGGCGCGACAAGGCGTTTGTTTCGTGGGTGGGATTGAGGGGAGCGGCTCCGATATTGTTTGCTACATACCCTTTCATCAATCATGTTCCAAACTCCGAAAAAATGTTCAGTATAGTGTTTATTGTCACGCTGATATCACTTCTCTTTCAAGGCTCCACAATTGCCAAATCTGCCAAAATGCTCAAAGTTGATGAACTCGCTGATGATGATGTCCGCCAGATTGAAATTGACATGCTCGATGACAAATTCGACAACGAGTTCTCTGAACTGGTCCTCACAAAGGATATGCTGGCCCATGGTGACACATTGAAAGACATAAAGATACCGGACAACAAGCAGGTGATTCTTGTCAAACGCAAGGACGATTGTTTCGCAGTCAATGGAAAAATCAAACTTTATGAGAATGATATTCTGCTGACAGCTCCTATATACGATGATTTGTTGACTGATGAATCAGACATGCCAAAATCTTAATAACCTAATTGAGTTATGAACTGGAAACGACCTTCGTTCATCTGTGTGCATGCAGGACTGCTGACTATATTGGTATTTGCACTCCTGTCATTTTTTTTCAACAGAACATATCAGATGAAACTCTACAAATCTGTTGAGAACAATATATACTATTCGGAAAAGACAGGTATCAAACAGCTTCCATACAGCCTTGAACTTCAGGAAATTACAATGGAAAAAGATAAATTCGGGAGTACGGTCAGGGTTTCAGCCATCATCAAATACACAGGTGAGAATCCGAGAATGATAAAGGTGAGGGAGGGGAGACCTTACTTATATAATAACGGCAGTATAGCGTTTGAGACTGTACCGGAGATTGGCTATGACAACTGTGAGTTGCTGATAGAATACAGACCTTTCAGATATTACATATATTTGGGAATGATTGTCCTTATTTACGGGTGTCTTCAGATGTTTTCGGATATAAGAACCAATAAGCGCAATCATAACGAGGATTCGTTGAAGGTTAATTTGGCACGTATAATTACATCATTATCAACGATATGCCTTGTTGTAGCCATTGCTTTCAAATTGAGTTTATGGTTAATAGTCTTGTTTATGTTGATAACACTTGTTGCAGGGTGGTATCTTCATGCGAAAAAATTGAAGAGTGAAAATGTCGGGGCATAAAAAAAAAGCTGCTATAAAGCAGCTTTTTTTGTGGGAGTTACAAGAGTCGAACTTGTGACCCTCTGCTTGTAAGGCAGATGCTCTAAACCAACTGAGCTAAACTCCCAAGAGACGTTCCAATCAGTTGTTTGAAACCGGTTGCAAAAGTAATACATTTTTTCAAATAATACGTTTTTTTGAAAAAAAAATTTTAAAAAATTCTCAAGTGGTTGGGGTAAAGAATAGACAGATAATTGTTATATTTGCAAAATCAAAACAAATATATATGAGTATCCTAATTTATGCTGTTGTTGCTCTCACCTTGATAGGTGTGATAGCGGCTGCGTTGTTGTATTTCACGGCGCAGAAATTCAAGGTTGAAGAAGATGAACGAATAGGTAAGGTTGCTGAGTTGCTGCCTGGTGCCAACTGTGGCGGCTGCGGATTTGCCGGTTGCCGGAATTTGGCAGAGGCAATAGTGAAAAGGGGCGATATTGAAGGGCCTACATGTCCGGTCGGCGGCAATGACGTGATGACAAAGATAGCAGCTGTTCTTGGAGTGGAGGCTGCTGCCACAGTGCCGAAAGTTGCTGTTGTCAGATGTGCCGGCTCATTTGCTGCGGCCAAATCCAAGTCGCAGTATGACGGAATCCTGTCATGTGCATACGCAAATTCGCTGTTTGCAGGCGAAAGCGGCTGCCGTTATGGCTGTTTAGGTTGCGGCGACTGTACCAGGGCATGTAAATTCGATGCGATATCAATTGACAAGACCACAGGTCTGCCTGTCGTTGACGACGAGAGATGTACCGGTTGCGGAGCATGTACCCGTGCATGTCCTCGCAGTATCATCGAACTGAGAAACAAAGGCCCTAAGAACCGCAGAGTGTTCGTGTCGTGCATCAATGCCGAAAAGGGTGCTGTTGCAAAGAAAAACTGCGACAATGCCTGCATCGGTTGCGGGAAATGCGTCAAGACATGCCCGTTCGAGGCCATCACTCTTGAAAAGAGTCATGCTTACATCGACTTCAACAAATGTAAAATGTGCAGGAAATGCGTTGAAGAGTGTCCGACAGGTGCAATACATGCAGTCAATTTCCCTCCTAAGAAAGTGGTTGAAACCCCACAGAATGTTGTAATTGTAGAAAAATAATTTATCATTATACCAATCATGTTGAAAACCTTTAAAAAAGGCGGAGTTCATCCACCTGACAATAAAATATCGCGTAATGCGGCAATAGAAACCTTCCCGATTCCTGAAGTGGCGTACATCTATCTGAATCAGCACCTCGGTGCACCTGCCAAAGCTGTGGTGCAGAAGGGTGACAAAGTGAAAGTGGGTGACCTTATCGCGGAAGCTTCAAGTTTTATGTCTGCAAACATTCACTCTTCTGTGTCGGGGACTGTCGATAAAGTCGATGAATGGATAGATGCGAGCGGATATAAAGTTCCGACTGTAATCATCAAAGTTGAGGGCGATGAGTGGAATGAATCCATAGACCGTTCACCCGAACTTAACAGGGAAATCAAACTCGACAAGCAGCAGATAATCGCAAAGATGAAGGAAATGGGTATCGTTGGTCTTGGCGGTGCGGCATTTCCCACTCATGTGAAATATGCCATACCTGAAGGTAAAACAGCAGAATACCTTATTATAAACGGTGTTGAATGTGAACCGTACCTTACTGCCGACTACAGGCTGATGATGGAGCACAGTGATGAAATCATTGTCGGTATTCAGATCCAAATGAAGGCTCTTGGTACGAATCAGGCCTTCATCGGAATAGAGAACAACAAGCCTGAAGCAATAGACCTGCTTACAGAAAAAGCATCTCATGTTGAAGGCATTACGGTGGTCCCATTGAAGCTGAAATATCCTCAAGGTGCTGAAAAACAGTTGATTAAAGCCATAACAGGCCGTGAAGTCCCTTCGGGCAAACTTCCTATCGATGTCGGCTGTGTGGTTGACAATGTGGGCACTTCATACGCCACATATTATGCTGTTCAGAAGAATCAGCCTCTCTTTGAGAGAATAGTCACTGTTACAGGCTATCCCGTCAGAAGGCCTTCAAATTTCCTTGTGAGAACAGGTACTCCGGTTTCCAAGTTGCTTGAAGCGGCGAATCCGGACTATGACAACTGCGGCAAGGTGATAAGTGGCGGTCCAATGATGGGCAAGGCACTTGTCTCACTTGATGTGGCTGTTACAAAGGGTACGTCAGGAGTTCTTATGATGACAAAAGGGGAGAGCCGGAGACGTGAGGAGCAGAACTGCATCCGTTGCGGTAAATGTCTCGACGCATGTCCGATGGGACTTGAACCGTATCTCATCGCTTCATATTCCAAGATTCAGAACTGGGATAAGGTTGAGGAGGCACATGTCATGGACTGCATAGAATGCGGATCCTGTCAGTTCACGTGTCCGTCGTCCCGACCACTTGTAGATCATATAAGAGTCGGCAAACGTACTGTAAGTCAAATAATTAGAAGTAGAAACATTAAGAAATAACAATTATGAGTTTATTGAATGTATCAGGTTCACCACATGTACATGGGCGGGAATCTGTTAGTAGGATAATGCTGGATGTGTGCCTGGCATTGCTTCCGGCGATATTCGTGTCGTTGCTGTGTTTCGGCTTGGGCGCCCTGAAGGTCTTATTGCTGTCGGTGGCTTCGTGTATGTTTTTTGAATGGTGTATAGAGAAATTCCTGATGAAAAGGGAATCGACACTTGGCGACTTGTCGGCAGTGGTTACCGGAATACTCTTGGGACTCAACGTACCAAGTTCATTACCATGGTATTGCATCGTTATAGGTGCTTTGATAGCCATCGGTGTTGCAAAGATGGCTTTCGGCGGTCTCGGCAACAATATCTTCAATCCGGCTTTGGTGGGACGTGCATTCCTGCTGATATCATTTCCGGTACAGATGACATTGTGGCCAAAAGCTTTGGAAACAAGAGGCTTCTGGTTTTTCAACGGAGTCAGTACTGCGGATGTCGATGCCCTTACGGGTCCGACATTCTTGGGAGCCATAAAGCAGGGTGGTGTTGAAGCTGTCAGCAACTTTAACATTATGGATTTGTTTATGGGCACGGTCGGCGGTTCCATAGGCGAGATTTCAGCACTCGCATTGTTAGTGGGAGGCATATATCTTCTTATCAGAAAGGTAATCACATGGCACGTGCCTGTATCCTTTCTGTGTTCAGCCTTCGTTTTTGCCGGCATACTTTATCTTGTCAACCCTGCAAAATTCATCGCACCGCAATATCATCTTGTTGCCGGCGGTATGATGCTTGGAGCCATTTTCATGGCAACAGACATGGTGACGTCACCTATGACAGCAGCCGGGAAGCTGGTTTTCGGCGCAGGCTGCGGTCTTCTGACAATATTGATAAGAGATTTCGGGTCATACCCTGAAGGCGTATCATTCGCAATATTAATCATGAATGCATTTGTTCCATTAATCAACAGAGGTTTCAAACCTCACCGTTTCGGAGTAGTAAAGGAGGTGAAAAATGCAAAAGCTTAAATCCACACTTCCAAATATGGTTATTGTACTCGGACTTATAGCAGCAATAACCTCGTCTCTTCTTGCACTGGTGTATATCGTTACAAAGGAACCTATTGCCAAGGTGCAGGAAGATAAGTTGAACAAAGCCATTTCCGATGTTATCCCCGGACTTGACAGATTTGATGAATATAAGGTGAAATCAGCCATCGGTGAAGACAGTCTTACGTTTTACAAGGCTTTCAATAAGGATGGAGAATGCATTGGGACTGCTGTGAAATCATACGACAACAATGGATTCAACGGATATATCGAAATCATTGTCGGCTTTGATGAAAACGGCAGCGTAATAAAGGATGTTCCGTTGAAACAGGGTGAGACTCCGGGACTTGGAGCAAAAATGGGCGAAACTGATAGCCATTTCATAACACAATGGTTTGGTAAAGACCTTTCCACCTTCACTCCGAAAGTCAAAAAAGACGGTGGAGACGTTGACGCCATCACGGCTGCAACAATCTCATCGCGTGCATATTGCCGCGCTATGGACCTCGCATATCAGACATATCTTTCCCAGAAAGGAGGCAATCAATGAACCAACTGCAAAACTTTTCCAAAGGTCTTCTGAAAGAAAACCCGATACTTGTCTTAGTGCTCGGAACGTGTCCGACACTGGCAGTGACCACGTCAGCCATCAATGGCTTCAGTATGGGACTTGCTGTCACATTTGTGCTTGCCATGTCAAACATGTTCATATCACTTCTGAAAAATTTCATTTCCGATGATATCCGAATCCCTGCATTCATTGTGATAATTGCCACCTTCGTGACAATAGTTGACCTTTCGCTTCAGGCTTACATCCCTTCTTTGTATGAGTCATTGGGGCTGTTCATTCCCCTGATTGTGGTCAACTGCATCGTCCTCGGACGTGCCGAGGCCTTTGCATCAAAGAATGACGTCCTGTCATCAATAATTGACGGTCTCGGAATGGGAATAGGATATACTATTGCCTTAACAGTGCTTGGCATGTTAAGAGAGTTCATGGGAACACTTTCACTTTTCAACCACAAGATATTCAGCGGTGACGGTGCATTGATGTTTATCATGGCTCCGGGTGCTTTTATATGCCTCGGTTTTTTGATGGCTCTTGCCAATATGCTTGTGAAAAAACTTAAATAACTGACACTATGAAATATATAATCATTATAATCTCATCGATTTTTGTCAATAATGTTGTGCTTTCGCAGTTTTTGGGCATTTGTCCTTTTATCGGCGTGTCCAAGAAGGTTAATACTGCTGTAGGTATGGGTGCCGCCGTATTGTTTGTCATGGTGCTTGCCACCATGGTGACCTGGCTGATACAGCATTATGTGCTGGATGCTTTCGGACTGCAGTTCCTGCAGACGTTGACGTTTATACTTGTGATAGCCGCCTTGGTGCAGATTGTTGAAATAGTGCTGAAGAAAATCGCACCGCCGTTGTATCAGGCTCTTGGTATTTTTCTGCCGCTTATCACAACGAACTGTGCAGTTCTCGGTATCGCTATTCTTACCATACAGAAAGAATATAGTCTCCTTGAAGGTATCGTGTATTCCGCTTCAATTGCAATAGGTTTCGCTTTCGCGCTGATTCTTTCGGTCACGCTCATTCCCGCAATGCTCTATGTCACGCCAATCAAAGTCGTCGGAAAGCACTGGAAGAACAAGAACCGGCTTTCAACGAAAATCCGCCTCCGCTTGGAGCATGAGCTTGCCCGCCGCGGCGGAAAATCCAAGGACGAGGCGAACGCTAGCACGCTTTATTCTATTTATCACTTCTTTGCGGGAACAAAGCCGCGGCTCG
>CALFIZ010000006.1 GCA_937877575.1 uncultured Marinilabiliales bacterium
TTAAGAATGATTGTTTCAAAGAATTTTTTGAACATATACGACGGAATTGTTAATATTGACAAACTTAACTATCAAAATCTCAATTTTCCTTATATATTTTGATATCAGGCGCTATTCATATTCAGCCAATAAATCTTTCCAAACTTGAGGGGCATTAACCTCATCAAAGTAGGTTTTTAAGAAATTGAAAATCGTTTGATGCCGTTTGCTTAAAAATTTTTTTCCCGGTTCGGTCAAGGCTAAATCGCGCAAGTGAAACAACTTATCAAAAAAGTGATTTACAACCGGACATTGCTTCAGTTGCTTATATTTTTCGGCATCCATTTCTATCGGCAAATAATCCGGATCAAAAAACGGTTCTTTTCCGCCCGAACGATGGGCGCGGTATTCAATGCAACGAATAACGCCTATTAAACCGGAGGCATCGGCCATATCCGCATCAGAAACAATTTTTCCCTCAATACAATCCGGCACAATTCCGCTCAAACGCTTGCTGTAGCCGATTGTTTTAACAATTTTGAGACAGTTATCGGTAAAATCGGCATCAAATCCTGAATTGGCTAAAATGCGGCGAGTGTTTGTTAATAAACGCGCAGATTCTTCTCCGAATATTTTATAATCATCACAATCGTGCAACAAAGCGGCGGCGGCAACCAAATCGCGATTGGCTTGAGGGAGCTCATCGCAAAAATTCATGGCATTTTCATAAACACGAAACACATGTTTATCATCGTGGCCGCTGGAATCATTGCTCAGCAATTCAGAAACAGCTTGTTTTATGTATTCAATACCGGTCATATAAAAATCTCCTTTGAGGATTATTTTTGCAAAAAATCTTCGAAAATGCAACATTTTTATCGCGATTGCTACGATGGCACACAGGCACAGTGGAATGCACTGGTTCAGAAAGAACTGGAGGCGGGACGCCCCGTCATCTATGCGGCACAGTCTTCGGGCAATACGTCAGGTAGGGATGCCGGACACTGTTTTATCATTGACGGTTATGACAGCAATGGCTACGTGCATGTCAATTGGGGATGGGACGGTTCGTCAGATGGTTACTATGCCATTACGCTATTGGACCCCGATGACACAGGCTATATATTCAACGACTCGCAAGAAATGCTGATTGGCATCCAACCCGACCGCGACTGGAACGACGATAAAGAAGACCAGGTTCCCATGAGAATGGAGGGAGAGCCGACGGTCGAAGTGGCAAGTGTTGCCTTGGGAGCCTCTTTTGATGTGGAAATCCACGACATCTATAATTATTCTGGCAATACACGCTCTTATTATTTGGGCGTGGGACTTTTCGACAGGGCAGGGAACCTGTTGGAGGTGATAGGGCAGACCGAGCGTGTCGGACTAAATTATTATTATGGTTATAAGAGTTACCTGCTTTCTTGTAAAATCACAGGGAATTATGAGGCAGGAGACTATGTGATGCGTGTCATCGAGAAGCAGCACAGCACTTCGGCTGACTATGGATGGATAACTCCTAATACGGTGGGCGGCTCTTATCAGAACTGGATTAAGACTTATATTTACGACAAGTCAGCCTTCTTCAATCAGGTTTCGGCGGCAATTCATGCACCAGAAATTGTTGGAGAGGTAACGTCGTGCCAGTATTTCGACCTGAATGGTCGCCCTGTTCAAAATGTCATAAATGGCACCGTAATTGAGCGAAAGATTCTCTCAAATGGTGTGCAAGTTGTCAAAAAAGTTCATCGATGACAACTTTTTGAAATATTTTTTGAAAAAACTTCTTGAAAAGTTTTGTCATGTCGCGGAAAGGTCGTACCTTTGCACTCGCTTTCCGCAAGGGAGGCGTTTTTAAGATAGTTCTTTGACAGACTGCGAACGCAAGAAAATCAGACAAGGCAGCGCCCC
>CALFIZ010000007.1 GCA_937877575.1 uncultured Marinilabiliales bacterium
GCGGCACCCATAATGCGGCGGCTCATGATGCGGCCGGCAATGCTGACATTCTGAAAGAGGGTGTTGTCGGTAGGATACTTCTCAAGAATCTCGCTGCTCTTAGCGTTGACTTCGTAGAGGGCGGCGGGATATGGGTTGATGCCAAGATTTTTTAGTTCTTGCAATGAGTTGCGACGTATCTGTTCTTGTTCGGTTAGTTCTGCCATTGTAGTTATGTTTTATTATCAATTATTTATACACGGAAAATTTGAATTGTATGAAAAAACTTTTTTTAATGTTTCTGGCAGTCTGTCCTGCCATGTTAATTGGACAGAATATCACAGGTCACGTATATGAAGAGGGCGATTCGGGAAAAAATCCGATTCCGGGCGTGAACGTTTACTGGGTGAATACAACTGAAGGCACTGCCACCGATGCAGAAGGGTATTTCGAGCTGAACCGTCCCTCCAAGTCATATAAACAATTGGTTGTAAGTTATATAGGTTTTGAGAAAGATACGGTTTCCATAGAAAGGAAACAGAAGGATATTGAGATAGTCCTTCGTGTTAACAAGGAGCTGAAGGAGGTCAAGATAGTGAGCCGCGGTCCTTCGGCACATATCGACCGTATGTCTTCACGTTCGGTTCAGGAAATCACCGGAGCGGAACTGTGCAAGGCGGCGTGCTGCAACCTCGGTGAAAGTTTTGAGACCAATGCCTCGGTGGATGTCAGCTACAGCGATGCGGTTACCGGAGCAAGACAGATTCAGCTTCTGGGTCTTTCGGGCATTTATACTCAGATGATGGTTGACAATGTGCCTGACCTTTACGGATTAGCACAGCCTTTCGGACTGTCGTATCTTCCCGGGACGTGGATGAAGGCCATTCAGATTTCAAAGGGATGCTCTTCGGTCGTTGACGGTTACACCGCCGTCGCCGGACAGATTAACACTAACACCAAAGACCCAGACGATGATGAGAAAATCGCCTTGAACGGCATGTTCAACAGCATGATGGCGTATGAAGGCAACTTTGTCGGAAGAGTCAAGTTCAACAAGCATCTCTCCACCAACCTCATGCTTCATGCCGGTAATATGCAGATGAAACATGATGCTAACGGCGACGGGTTTCTTGACATGCCGATGACATCCACAATAAATGTCCGTAACAAGTGGAAATACCGCATTGACGCCGTCTCCATGCTTCAGATGGGATTAAATGCACTGTATGAGAATCGTGCCGGCGGACAGATGTCGTATTATGAAAAAGCCAATAGCGGCAACCTCTACGGTATCAATATCAGAACCAAGCGTTTTGAGGCTTTGCTGAAGGGCGGTCATGAGTTCAATGATGACTTCAACTTAGCCTTCAAATCGTCAGGAGCATATCACAACCAGACTTCTTTTTATGGTAAGAACACTTACGACGCCGTTGAAAAGACTTTCTATTTCAATACAGTGTTCCAAGGGGTTTTCGGTGGCGACGATGCCCATTCGTTTTCTACCGGTCTGAGCTATTTCTATGATGATTATGTTGAGAATCTACATATCAACACGGTTGATGGCGCCGCAGTGCCCGTGATAGGCAATGTGCTGAACGACACTGTGTTAACTATGACTGAAAGTGTTCCCGGCGCTTATTTTGAATACACTTTCCATAAGGAGAATCTGCCTATCGTCATAGTTGGAATCCGCGGTGACTATCACAACGACTTCGGATTATTCGTAACTCCCCGTTTTCACGTCAGATACACGCTTAATGAACACAATGTGTTCCGTGCCTCAGTCGGAAAGGGTTACAGAACCGCTCATATCCTTTCCGAAAACTCATCATTGCTTGCAAGCTCCAAACAGCTTGTCATCATTGATGATTTGAAGATGGAGGAGGCTTGGAATTACGGTGTCAACTACACCCGTTATTTTAATATAAAAGAGAAAGAACTGACACTCAATCTTTCAGCTTATCGCACTCATTTTAGGAATCAGGTTATAGTTGATATGGACAATGACTACAGATATGTTTATTTTTACAATCTTCCGGGCAGGTCATTCTCCAATGTCTTTCAGATTGAAGGGAATTATGAGCTGTTTAAAGGTCTCGACGTTGTGCTTGCCTTCAGATATCAGGATGTAAAGGTGGCGGAATATGCAGGCGATATCACTGAGCGCAACAGTGTGCTTGAGAAGAAGCCCATGGTCAACAGGTTTAAGGGTTTGCTTAACCTGTCTTATGGTACACGTCTCAACAAGTGGCGTTTCGACTACACATTGCAGGTCAACGGCGACCAGCGTCTTCCTGTGCCGGATTATGCGGATGAACATCCCGACATATACGATTTTGAGGATTCGGCTCCGGTGTATTGCATCATGAATGCCCAGGTGACCAGAAATTTCAGAAGGTGGAGCATATATCTCGGTGGCGAGAATCTCACCAATTACAAGCAGAATAATCCAATAGTTTGTGCCGACAATCCTTTTTCGGAATATTTTGATTCATCAAGAGTGTGGGGACCTATCAGCGGAATAAAGGTTTATTTGGGGTTCAGATACACTCTTGATTAGTCTGGCTTGATTTTTGCATAGGCTTGATTTGTGTGATATCTATTAAACTAAATAAAAACAGATGAAAAAATTATTTTTAATTATTGCGATGGTATTGGCATGCACAATATCTGCAAATGCTCAAAGTAATGGTGGCAGCGCGACTTCTGCCAAAACTAAAACCGTCACCGCAGCCCCTTCAAAGGATGTCAAGGTGAAAAAAGGAGAGAAGACAGTTCTCATCCAGGCCGACATAGAATGCAACAACTGCAAGGCAAAGATTGAGAAGAATATGGCGTTTGTCAAAGGCGTTCAGGATGTCAAGGCTGATGTCAGCACAAATTTGATAACAGTTGTATATGACCCTGCAAAGATTAAGGAAGCCGATATTCTCAAGGAAGTCAAGAAACTTGGCATGGGTGGCGCAATTGTAAAGGAAGGTGAGGAGATACTATTGGAAAACAAGCCTGCGATAACTGTAAGCAAGACCACGTCTTCGGCAAGCAGTTCCGCAAAGAAGAGCACATCAGGCGCTCCACAGACAAAGTAACATTGAAAGAGCCTTCTTCCGGGATCGAACCGGAGACCTATTCATTACGAATGAATTGCTCTGCCAGCTGAGCTAAGAAGGCTTTTTTTTCGTCTGCAAAGATAATTTAATTTTTCAAATTATAGCATTTTCAGAAAATTGACTTCCTGCTGGGTTAAAAATCTCCAAGAACCCCGTGGGAGGTCTTTTTTTGTCAGACCAGCATAAAGTGTCCGGTCAAGTTTAACCACAGTGTAGCCCATATATTCGAAAATTCTTCTTACGATGTGGTTGCGTCCCGAATGGATTTCAACGCCTATTTCTTTTTTGTCGTTCGGGTCAGCGTATGCTATGGAGTCAACCTTTATGTATCCGTCTTCAAGTTCAATACCGTTTGCTATTGTTTCCAGGTCGGCTCTTGTGAGGGACTTGTCGAGAACAGCGTGATATACTTTGGAAATGTTGCCTTTCGGGTGCATCAGCTTGTTGGCGAGTTCACCGTCATTGGTGAAGAGCAGCAGTCCTGATGTGTTTCTGTCAAGACGGCCTACCGGGAACAGCCTTTCCCTGCATGCGTCATCGATAAGCTGCAGGACAGTATTGCGTTTCTGCGGGTCATCCATTGTGGTTATATAACCCTTTGGCTTGTTGAGGAGCAGGTATTTGAGCTTTTCATTGTGCAGTGTCTCTTCGCCGATTTGCACTTTGTCGGTTCTGTTTATTTTTGTGCCGAGAACGTCTATCACTTTGCCGTTGACTTTGACGCTTCCCGATGAAATCAGGTTATCGGCCTCCCTTCTTGAGCAGTAGCCGGAATCAGCGATATATTTGTTGAGACGAACCATGCCGTCGTCTTCTTTGGTTACCTTTGGACCGTAACTGAGGTTTCCGGCATCCGAATCGTCATGGATGTATTTGCGTGCGCTGCTGAAACGCTGAGGGCGGTTTTTGTAGTCTTCGCCGTCACGTCTTGGTTTGCCGCCGCGATTGTTGTATCTGCTGCGGTTTTCGTCACGTTCCCCGTCGTGTTCATTGCGATTATAGCGCTGGTGACGGCTGTCGCGGCTGTATCCGCTGCGGCGACCGTATCTGTTGTCGCTGTCTTCGCGATTTCCATTGTCGTTTCTGCTGTAGAATGACTTGCGACCGTTGTCATCATCATGATATCTTTGTGGCCGGTCATAGCTGTCGTCATTATTGTATCTTCGTGGCCGGTCATAATTGTCATCATTATTGTATCTTCGTGGACGTTCGTTGTTGTCATCATCGCGGTATTTGCGATAACGTTCGTCATCGTGATATCTGCGTGGCCTGTCGTCACGCCCTTCATTATTGTAATGGCGCGCATGGCTGTCACGTCTTGTGTGGCTGTAGTCTTTGTTGAATTTGCGTTTTGGCTTGTATTCAATACCATTTTCCTCTATCGAGAAATCGTCAGATGACAAAATGGTGTCATTTCTGCGTGAATGTTCACGTCTTTCTTCATGGTTTCGGTTATCACTGACGGAATCTTCATTAACTTCTTCACTACTTTTTGCAAACTTCTGCTGCAAAGAGTTCATCTTTTCTTCTTTCATTTATCAAAAAATTTTGCAAAAGTAGTAAAAAATCTCTGCTTCAGATGATTTTTTTGTACTTTTGTAATTTCTATCTTTTATATGATGAAGAAGAGACTGTTTATATTTTGTACCTTAATTCTGACTTTGATGTCAGCGGCAAATATTGCTTCATGTCAGCAAAAGGTGTTGGAGGTTGATTCAACATTCATACAGTTTTCCGGAATCGTGGTAATGGCTGACAGTCTGAATGCCGTTCCGTTTGCGACGATTATTCTGACCAACAGCCGGACGGGATATAAGTATGGCACCATATCCGACCTTGGCGGTTTCTTTTCTTTTGTCGCCCAACGCGGTGACACTGTTGACTTTACGTCCGTCGGCTTTAAGCCTGCAACTTATGTGATCCCGGATTCAATAAGGAATGACAGATATTCTCTGTTCCAGTTGATGTTCAGAGATACTATTTTCCTCGAAGAAACCGTTATCTATCCGTGGCCTTCGAAAGAAGAGTTCGCTGACGCCTTTGTTCACATGGATATTCCTGACGATGACATAACAATAGGGTTGAAGAATCTTGAAAAAGCGGGGCTGAGTTCGGCTTATAAGCTGTATGCCAATGACGGTTCCGCCAATTACAAGTATTACATAAACCAACAGACCGACAGATATTACAAGATGGGCTCTGTTCCAACCAATCCTTTGCTGAATGTTTTTGCCTGGATGCAGTTTTTCAAGGCATGGAAGTCGGGCGCTTTCAAGGTTGACAAGGATGAACAGAAGGCTTTGAAAGAACAGAAGAAGAAGGACATCCAAAGATGGGACTATGATGAATGGATTGAAAAATAACAGATTCTGCATTTTGATTTTCCTGTGCCTGTTTGTGTGTTGCCGCCTCCAAGCTCAACAAGGCACAATCTACGGCAGGATTACCGACAACGGGAAACCGCTTCAGCTCGTCAATGTGGTGTGTGCGGAAAATGGTACGATAGGCACCACGACTGACGAAAAAGGCTATTATGAACTGTCACTGCCCGCAGACACCGACATTCAAGTGGTCGCTTCCTTCCTCGGATACAAAAATGCTTATATAAACGTGAAACTGAAACCGGGCGAATCAAAGAAATTCGATATTCACATGGTCGTTTCCTCACAGGATTTGGAAACCATCGTCATTGAAGACGAAATCATCCGAAACACCACTTTCGACCGCATTAACGCCAAGGCTGCCTTGATGATACCCAATGCATCAAACGATATCGGTGCGGTGATAAAAACCTTGCCCGGCGTTTCATCCGTCAATGAACTGAGCTCACAGTATTCTGTCAGAGGCGGCAATTTCGATGAAAACATCATTTATGTCAATGGAATCGAAGTCTTCAAGCCGTTTCTTACACGCTCAGGACAACAGGAGGGATTGAGCTTCGTCAACTCCGACCTGATATCGTCGATTTCGTTTTCTGCCGGCGGATTTGAACCCAAATATGGCGACAAAATGTCGTCAGTACTGGATATTACCTATCGTAAACCAACCGAATTCCACGCTTCTCTGTCAGTGGGTCTGCTGGCTTCCTCCATTCATGTTGAAGATAAATTGGATAACTTCACCTATCTTGTGGGATTCCGTTATAAATCAAATGCTTATCTGATTAACACTATGGATACCAAGGGCGATTACAACCCGACTTACACCGATTTCCAGACTTTGCTGACATATTCGGTCTCTCCGAAATTCGACATCTCCCTCCTCGGTAATTATTCCGGCAACAAATACAGTTATGTCCCGCAGTCAAGAGAAACCACTTTCGGCTCGCTTATGGAATCATACAAGATGTATATGTATATGGAAGGTAATGAAAACGATGTTTTCAGAAATGGCATGGCAGCATTGTCGTTATTATACAAACCACAGAAAATCAGTAATATAAGTCTTACGTTCTCAGGATACAGAAGCACTGAAAGCGAGTATTATGACGTGTTGAGCGAATATTGGATAGGGAAACTTGACAACAATATGGGTTCCGACGATTACGGCAATGTGGTCCAGAGCATGGGTGTAGGTACGTTTCTGTCACACGCGCGCAACAGGTATCAGTCGCAATTCTATACTGCAGACGCCAAATATTCAACTGTTTATGGCAATCATAATCTGTCTTTAGGCGCACAGTACCGTCATGAATCAGTCTATGATGTGCTGAGCGAGTGGGAACTCGTTGACTCGGCGGGATACACTATTCCGACGACACCTGACTCGATAGGCTTTACCGACCCTTCACAACAGCCGGAATTCATTTTGACAATGTATTCTTCGGCCGATGCAAGGAATACGCTTGACTGTCATAGGGCGTCCGCATACGCACAGGATATGTGGTCGTTCGAACTTCCTTCGGTCAACATGAATCTCACATACGGACTGAGATTTTCGTATTGGAGCGTCAACAGGGAGTTTAATGTGAGTCCGCGCCTGACTTTTTCCTTGATTCCGAAGAAATGGAGCAGGGATGTGCTTTTCAGATTTTCAACGGGTTATTATTTCCAACAGCCTTCCTATCGTGAAATGCGAGACGTTTACGGGGTTCTCCATACCGATATAAAATCACAGAAGTCCATCCATTTTGTCGCCGGATGCGACTGGAACCTCAGAATCTGGAACCGTCCGTTCAAGTTTGTGACAGAAGCATACTATAAGTTTCTGGATGATTTGATTCCATATACTGTTGATAATGTGTTGATTCAATATTATCCTGACATGCTTGCCGAAGGTTATGCAACCGGCATCGATGTCAAGTTAACCGGTGAAATGGTAAAGGGAGTCGATTCCTGGGTCAGCGTCTCACTTATGAAAACCATGGAACGCCAAATCGACAGTCTCGGAAACGTCATCAGTGACTATTACCCGCGTCCCACCGACCAGAGGTTCATGTTCTCGTTGTTTTTGCAGGATTACGTCCCCAATTATCCTCACATAAAGATGCAGCTTAATCTGACATACAGCACCGGCCTGCCGGCAATGTCGCCGAACAAACGCCCTATGTCATCAACCTATACCCGCCGTTATCCTTCCTATCTTCGTGCCGACCTCGGCCTTTCCTGGCAGATAGTCAGCGATAAGGTTAAAACACATACTTTCCTTGACACATTAAGCGACTTGTCGCTGACAGTCGAAGTGTTGAACGTCTTGGACAAATACAACACCATTTCATACACATGGGTGACGGATATCAGGGGATATCAATGTGGAGTACCTGATTATCTGACA
>CALFIZ010000008.1 GCA_937877575.1 uncultured Marinilabiliales bacterium
TTGATATTAACAGCTTACTGCTTGCTGAAACATGATGCCCCGTCTCGGATGTGACAGTCATTCTATAAACATATAAACCGTTTCTCAGTCCGCCTAATTCACTGTAACTGCAATGTATCACGATGTCGTTATCGGCTATGCAGGTGATATTTTCACGTTTGATGACTTTTGCCAATTTGAAATTGCTGTCGAATATTTCGATATTGACACTGACTTTATTTCCTGACATGTTATGAATGAAACGAAAGTCGGTGTATGTGCTGACCGGATTCGGTTCATTGCGGACTTCTGCAATCTTTGGTATCACCTTGTCGGCAACCTTGAAACTGAGCGATAAATCGGTGTAATTGTCACACAGGTCATATACTCTTACAGTGGCAGTGTAATCACCTGTTTCAAGAGTTGGCATAGCGTATTTTACATCGCCTTGTTTATAGTCATCAGCCGCAGGGGTGAAATATGGATTCAATACGACCTTGGTGCCGTTGTTGTCAATCGTCAGATAAATGTCCTTGCCTATTATGCGGTCGGTGCAGCTTATTCCGGATTCATCCTCAATGTGAAGATAAAGCACTGATTGTTTTGGAACGATATCGTTATTTTCGAATAGTTTGGAGTTGATGTATCCTGTAACTTTCGGACCTTCGTTGTCACTGAAACTGTCACAGTTGTCCGAAGTGTAAAGTCCTGTAAGACAACCGCCTGCGACATTTTCTATTATTGTGTCGTATGCATACATATCGAGTTTCAACGAGCCGTCTGAAGGGCTGAGGTCTTGTGGCATTCTGAATGAGATTTCAAATTTCCCATCTGAAATCTTCGCTTTGCCTCTGACCAGAACGTCATCGTAAACAGTATAATAATTTGTTCCTGCCCCCTCATTGTTGAGAGTGTAATATTCCGAAGGCTTGTCGAAAAACTGATATTCGAGATAGCCGTTCATAGTCTGCAATTTGTCACCATTCATAACCGACCCCTTAAAATTCATTAGTTCGAGTGCCGATATTTCTTTGCCGGAATTGATGAATTCGGAGGCGGGTAATCCGTTGACAGTGTCGATGACGGCTTGAAAATCAGGATAGTTTAATTTGATTGCCGGGTCACCGAAGAGAAGTATATTGCGTGAATATGTCGATTCGAGCTGTTTGCCGCTGAGGAATATTTTACCTATCGATGCGTCATTTCTAAGAGAATCAGCGTTGATGTAATCGGTATAGTGTTGGAGAAACTGACGGTTGATATCCGTGAGACTCAGTCGGGAGGTGGATATGATGCTGATGGTTCCGCCTTTTGAATGGCCGAGAAGCTGCAAGCCTGCAGGAGTCAGGCCCGGAGAATCAAACTGGAAAAACTCGCATGTGGATGCAACGATTACAGGCATTCGGTCGTAGTTGTCAATCTGCTGGATGGCAGACACGTTAAGCAGGTTCTCGGAAGCCCAGCCGAGTTTGCTGCCATGACCGAAATAGGAAATAATCAATGCACCGTTGTTGAAAGCATTGACCAGTGCTTTGGTTGCCTCAGGGCTGCTCTGGCCGGTAAGTGTTCTCTCCTGCTTGAACGCATCAAGATAAACCTTGTTTGAAATCAACATATTGTCGCAGGAGTCTATTTTCTTTCCGGCCTCTTCCATGTATCTTAAATAGGTTCGGCTGTCATCATCGGCTGAAAGTACGTATCTGTGCCTCCATAAACCGTCCGGATTGCTTTTTGATGTCACGTAATGGCTTATTTTGTCATACATGCGTTCGAGCTCTTCATGGGTGTCAAACGGCAGCCTCCCCAACGGAATATCCGGTATGCCTTCACCGTCAAAGCCTTCACCGTAGTCCATCATAACGAAATAATCATCACTGCCGAAACTGTTGGTTTCATCAAATGATTCTTCGCATTCGAATGTGGGAAACATGTTTTTGGCTTCTACGGCAATGTTTTTGTAATCGTATGATGTGCCGCCGATAATCTGAACAAATCTGGGATATTTGTGATTCGTCCCTTCATAAATCCATCTTATGTATTCTCTTATTGCGGTCATATCCTGCTGCCCGCACGTGTATTCATTGAATATTTGCTCTATGGCAGCTATTTTGTAGGTGTAGCCGTCATATTTTTCATGGAATTTGGCAAACCATTCCGCTTCTGAATAAAGACATTGTGGGGTAAGTACAAGATAGTCTATGTTTAATGGTGATGATAACAGGTCCTGGTTTTCAATTCTTTCTGCGAAGACAGGCTTTAAAAGATTATTGTCATCGTAGGCGATAAACTCTTCTGGGGCATAGCTGCTGTTTCTGTAATCAAAAGTAAAATTCTCGAAACCTTCGAGTCTGTTTATTCTGACAGGTGAAACGGGATTCGTGATATTCATGACCTGAAGATTGTCAGGTGATTGTCTGATGCTGAATCTGACAATTGCCTCATTGCCGCTGTAAGGGTCTGAAAAGGCGAATTGCTCGCCGACGTATGTCGGCTTGCTCCTTAAATTGGTTTCCACACCACATGTCCAGCAGCTCCATTGTGTGGATTCGTTTGAAAGAACAATATCCACATCTGTTTTCTTTGTCAGGCATTTGAAGTCGAAAGTTCCGGATTTTTCGTTGGCTCTGTTATGGGAATCTATCACTCTTGAAATTCTGATTTTGCTTGTGCCTGGAGATGTGCCGTTGATAAGCGGATAAAGCGAGCTTGTGGAGTTGGAATTGACTGCCACGGTGAATTTGACGTGTGAGTGTGCGGCCATGTCGTCAGATACTTCATTTACTTCAAAGTTGCACGGAACCCTGTAAATTGAATCAGGATAACTGAACTTTTCACCCACCCACTGCCTGCCGGATTCAGCCAGATTTTCAAATTCTTCCTTGAAGAATTTTTTCTGTGTCACGTTGAGTATTTCTCCGGCGTACTCCGAATATGCAGTGTTTGAAGGCATGAGTTTCTGCTCTTCGAAATCGTTGATTGTTAGGAAGAAAGAAGCTGTATCGGTATAGTGGTTATATCTCAGGTAATAGACAATTTTCAATGTGTCGTACATCCATGCGTGAGGGCCTTCAATGTAAAAAATGATTTGGTCTTCATCGTTGAAGATATTGTCGTGATTGTTATCTTTGACAATTATAGGTATCTGCGGAGGGTTTCCTGCAAATGTGCTGTCGATGGTCTCATCAAGCACAAAGCCTTTTTTTGCGTGTATCTTTATGTCGGAAGTCTTCAGACCTGCAGTGTTTATGCCTATTTCCTCCAAGTCGGATGCTGTCAGTGTATAGACTCCGGATTCATATACATTGAATTTGTACCATAATCCTGTTTTGAGTATGGAAGCATTGTTATCCTTTGAAAATGCAATTCTTTCCTTTGGTTTTGTGGTGATAGTCACATCAAAACTGACGACAAGTTTGGGTTGGTTTGTAATTGAATCCAAATAATACGGGATAATGCTGATGTCACATACCGATTTGCCATTATTGCATCCGTAACCGCATTTGAATTTTATGTCATAGTTTGTTATGAAATCGCAGCTGTCGCCTGGTTCACAGTCGATAGACCTGATATTCCTGATTTCCGCATTGGCTTTCACTTGGTTGTTGTCTATGGAAATCCGTTGAGTGTAGCATGACAACGGTTCAAGTTCACGCTCCTGCCAGTCAATGTCAAAATGATATGTTGTCTGTGCTGCAATATTGGCGCATAATAGTAGTAATATATTGTATGTCAATAATTTGAATATCTTCATTGATTATAGTTTTATAAGTTTGCCTGATGCATGGTTTGTCGTACCGTCTTCGTTTGTTATGACAACCTTATAGACGTATATTCCCTGTGAAACCTTAGTGCCGTTAAGGTTTTCGCCATTCCATTTATAGACTTCATTGTGAAATTCAGTTGAATTGATGGTGGATGTAAACTTGTTAATCAGCTGACCGTTAATTGAATAGATATAAAGTTCAATGCCGAGGGTTTGACCTGCCTGATTATGTTTCAGTGCGAAGGTGGTTTCATCGCAGAAAGGATTAGGATAGTTGACGAGTTCTGTCAGTTTTATCTGCTCAGAGTTGACCACTACGAAGTTCAATTCGGCACTTGAAGAGTTGTTGCATACGTCCCATGCTCTAAGATACAGTTTGTGTGAACCTTCGTCAAGATTGAAAAGCGGATAGGAAATGGTGCCTTCCTGGTAGGAGTCCATATCGGCTTCAAAGTACGTGTTCAGAATATAG
>CALFIZ010000009.1 GCA_937877575.1 uncultured Marinilabiliales bacterium
CTGGATTTCAAGGCAGACAGGTGGAACAAGGTAGTCGGCATAGTGAATGAGATCGGCGACATTCCGATAATGGTATTCGGCAACAGCAAGGGCGACCTTTCTATGGGACAGTACGCTGTGGAGAACGGCGGTCAGGCGTATATGCTGCTGTGTGACGATACCGAACGTGACTACGGAAAGCCCGACACAGCCGAATCATTCAAGGTACAATGCGAGGAACTCGGCTTTAATACGGTTTCTATGAAAAGCGAATTTGCGACTATCTACGGCGAAAATGTCGTAAAGACTGATTTTTCGGAGTATCTGCTCCCTGCGGCATAAATAATAAGAAATTTTATAAAAGAATGGAGAAAAACTATGAAGAACAGAATTAAAACATTTGTCTTAACAGGATTGCTTGTATGTTCACTTGCGTCCTGCGGAAATGCACAGCAGGCGGAAAACAATGCTCAGACTACTGCTGCGGAGACACTCATACTCGGACAGAAATCCGAACCGAGTGAAAAGTACACGCTGTATCTCGGTCTCAACGACAAGGATACATACGAGCAGATCATCAGTACCGAGGAAGCTCTTGAAAAGGCAAACCTTATCTGTGCAAAGTATGCGGGCGGCTATACGCAGCTTTCGGCGAGGGGCGGCTGGACAAACGATGACGGCACACTCGGACACGAAAACACTATTGTTTATCTGATCTATGATATTTCCGAAGAAAACCTGAAAGCAATGCTCGACGAATTTCTGAAGGAGTTCAACCAGAGCTCGGTACTTGTTGAGAAGGAGTCTGCATCACATATTTATTATTCGGGTAATTGAAGATGAAAAAATACTGCCAACAGGTGAAAAATTCATTAATACTGTACCGGATGAAGATATTTTTGATGAAATTGAAAATATTGGATTCATTTAATGCTTTAGTTTCGAAATTAAATAATATTGTAGATAGTAAAGTTAATGCTTTAGATGTAATTAAAAAAATAAAACATAATGGTAGCATCCAAAAGAATCTCAAAGAAATTCGAGACAAAGCGAGGTCCTGAAAAAAAAGAACGCAAAAGAAAAAGAACCGAGACCTTCTCCAAATACATCTTCAAAATATTGAAACAAGTCCATCATGATGTTGGTATTTCTAAAAGTTCGATGAATGTTATGAATTCTTTCGTTAAGGACTTGTTTGATCAGATCACCTTGGAGGCCTCGAAATTAGTCAGGAACCAAAAAGTGCACACCTTAACTGCGAAAGAAATCCAATCCTCTGTGAAATTAATACTCCCTGGTGAATTGGCTCGACATGCTATCGTTGAAGGGAACAAGGCTGTGAATAAAATTGCTCAGGCTTAAGCTTAATATTTCTGTGTTTTTCCTTGTATTATTTTATTCATTATTAACAGCACAGGGAACAAATATCAAAATAGGAGCACAAAATATGCACTTTGAAGAAAAAGGCGCATATACAGGTGAAGTCAGTGCCAGAATGATTGAATCAATCGGTGCAACCCACGTTATCATCGGTCACTCCGAAAGGCGCAAATATTTTAAGGAAAGTTCCGAACAGCTGTTTGAGAAAGTCAACCTTGCCCTTGACAATGAGCTTGTTCCGATATTCTGTTGCGGTGAATCTCTTGAAGAAAGAGAGAAGGGTATCCATTTCGATGTAATTAAGAAGCAGCTTGAAGAAGTTGTATTCAAACTCAAAGAATCCGAGTTCAGCAATGTCATCATTGCTTACGAACCTGTCTGGGCCATAGGTACCGGCAAGACTGCGACAACGAAGCAGGCAGAGGAAATGCTGGCATTCATCAGAGGTCTGATAAAGGACAGATATTCCAAGGATGTGGCAGAGGATTCATATCTGCTTTATGGTGGCAGCTGCAATGACAAGAATGCGGCTGAACTGTTTGCCTGCCCTGACGTTGACGGTGGTCTGATTGGCGGAGCAGCCTTAGATTTGGAGAAGTTCCTTAAGATTATTTATGCAGCGTAAACACATTGCGTTATGCAATGAATTCGACAGGCTTTTCTGAACGTAATTCATCAATTGTTGAAGCAGGGTCAGCCGATTTGAAGACTGCGTTTCCGGCGACTAATACGGTGGCACCGGCATCGAAGAGGCGAGAGGCGTTTTCGGTGTTGACGCCACCGTCAATTTCTATGTGACAACAGGCGTTGCGCCTTATCATCATGTCCTTGAGCTGACTTATCTTGCGGTATGTGTTCTCAATGAACTTCTGACCGCCGAATCCCGGATTGACAGACATTATCAGCACCATGTCAACATCAGTGATGATGTCTTCAAGAAGGCATATTGGTGTGGCTGGGTTGAGTGCTACTCCGGATTTCATACCTGTCTCACGGATGGTGTGAATGGTGCGGTTGAGGTGAGTACAAGCTTCATAATGAACGGTCAGGATGTCAGCACCGGCTTCCTTGAAAGATTCAATGTAACGCTCCGGCTGCATTATCATAAGATGCACGTCAAGCGGCTTGCCGGTGAATTTGCGTATGCATTTCAGAACAGGCTGGCCGTATGAAATGTTCGGGACAAACATGCCGTCCATGACGTCAATATGCAGCCAGTCGGCATTGTCAACTGACTGTATGGCATCGGCAAGATGACCGAAATCAGCCGACAGCAACGATGGAGCTATAAGTCTTTCAGTTCTCATTTTGCTGATTATTGGTTTAGATTTCCCCTTCTTCCTCTTCCCCTCTTTCGTAGCCGAGAATGCTGAGCATTTCATCAACAGTCTGTTCATGGCGGAACTCGTAATCGAAGAAATTGCCCTTTTCATCACGGTCGATGATGACATGTTTCGGGGAAGGAATCAGACAGTGCTTTATTCCGCCGTAACCGCTCAGTGAATCTTGGTATGCGCCTGTATGGAAGAAACCGATGTACAGCGGTTCGGGGTCTGAGAGTTTGTAGTCAGGAAGCAGCAGCTGCTGGTTGAAGTCCTCAGTGTTGTAGTAGTCGGAGTGGTCACAGCTGATGCCGCCGATGTTGATTCTCTTGTGCTTGTTGTACCATTTGTTGATTGGCAGAAGGATGAACTTCTCGTTGAGGCTCCACGCATCAGGTATCGTGTTCATCAGACTGTTGTTGACGATATACCACGTCTCGTTGTCGTTCTGCTGCTTTACTTCCACGACTTTGAAGATAATGGCGCCGCTTTCACCGACAGTGAATTTGCCGAATTCAGTCAGGATGTTCGGTTCCTCAACGTGTTCGTTATCACATACTTCCTTGATGTTTTTGACTATTTCCTTAATCATGTATTCGTAGTCATATTCGAAACCAAGATGGTTGCGTATCGGGAAGCCGCCCCCTATGTCGAAATTCTCAAGAGTGTCGCTGTTTTTCTTCAGTTCGGCATACAGTGACACAGCCTTGTTGAAGACACCCCAGTAGTACATGCTGTCCTTGATTCCTGAATCAACGAAGAAATGAAGCATTTTCATCTCCAAGTTGGGATTCGGCTTGATTTTTTCGTTATACACTTTCATGATGTCGCGGTATGGGAGACCAAGACGTGAAGTATAGTAAGCCGATTGCGGCTCTTCATCGACAGCCATTCTTATGCCTATTTTAACTTTCTGATTGCCAACAAGTTTTATCAATGTGTCTAATTCACTTTCGCTGTCAAGCACTATGATGGAATTTGAAAAGCCGAGTTTCTGCAAACGCAGAATCTTTGTCAGATACTCTTCCGACTTGTAGCCGTTATGGACTATTATCCTGTTTTTGTTCAGTTCGCCCTTGACATAGAGTTTGAGAATAAGGTCGATGTCGAAGGATGATGATGTCTCAAGGTTGACATCATGTTTTACCGCCTCGCTGACGACATGGTAGAAGTGGCAGCATTTTGTGCAGTAACAGAACTGATACTGGCCGGAATAGTTAAATGAGTTGATGGCCCTGTTAAACAGATTGCGGGCTTTTTTTATCTGATCACCGATTTTGGGGAGATACACCAGTCTGAACGGCGTACCGTATTTGTTGATGAGATATTGCAGTGAAATCCCGTGGAAAGTGAGGTATTCACCGCGCAGATCAAAGCCTTCCTGAGGGAAATAATATGTCTGCTCTATAAGGTTGAAGTATGAATTCTGCATTTCAATGTCTTTTCATTTTTAAGGCTGCAAAGATACAATATAATTTGATAAGGAGACTTTTTAAAAGGCAATATATTCTCTTGCGTTTATAGGACGGTTTTCAAACCACAGTTCGAAATGAAGATGCTGACCCGATGTCAATTCTCCGGAGTTCCCTGCAATGGCAATAGGCTCACCGGCCCTAACATAGTCGTTGACTTTTTTCAGATTTGAAGAATTGTGTTTATAGATGCTTATTAGGTTATTCAAGTGACTGATAATTATTACATTGCCTGTCTCGACTGTCCAGCCTGAAAAGATTACAACTCCGTCAAGGGTGGCCTTTACGACAGCACTTTTCGATGGTATGATGTCGGTTCCGTAATGCTTCTTGGCAATGTCCGTTGTTGAGGAAACGACACCTTCAACAGGAGGGTAGAAATTGATTTCGCTGAGTGTTATGCCGGATTTGGAGAGCATCTGATGAAACGGTTTAGGCGGCTTTGAGAATACGACCTCTGTAAGGCTGTCGCTGTAGAAGTCGGTAATGTCTTTTTTTCTGGTTGACTTCGGTGAAATGCTGTAATTCTGAGGGGTATCGTTGCCGGAAAGGATTTTCTTTATATTTTCGATGTATTTCGTGTTGTTGTCGAGTGCCTTGTTGAGACTGTCGGTTTCTTCCTTCAGTTGAAGGAGTTCCTTCTCCAAGGGTGAGTTCGGCAGAAATTTCTGTATAGTTGTGAATCCGATTATCAGGAATGACAGGAAGAAGTTAATGATGAATACAGCTACGGCAATGGCTGTTATCTTAAGAGTTTTTTTTGTTTTCTCAGACATAATGTTATTTTCTTGTTGAGATTTTCGCTGCAAATATCGACAAAAATTGGAAAAAATAAAAACTACGAATAAAATATCATTAACAGAAATATCAAAATATTTTTCAAAAACCTTCCATCTGCCTTCCTTTGCCTCGGCGCTTATGTAAAGGGCTACCACCGGAGCATAGATATTCTCATCAAATGCCGCCTCTAAAAAGAACATCGCCTCATGGCGCAGGTCGTTTTTGCGATTATGCCATTTTCCATAAATCCTTAAATACTCGGCCGCATATTCGTCTACCTTTTCATACTCACCCAGATTATAATAAATCCCCGCAGCCTCCATGCAAAGGTATGCCTCGGCTACAATCCCTATAGCAAAGGTCTTTGTTCCGCCCTCACCTGCCGAAATCGTCTTGGTCAGCGTGATTGTAGTCTCAGCGCCGATGCCGAGAGCTTCTGTGGCTGTGGCGGTGACAATCTCCGTCTCGCCCTGCATCAGGGTCAGGCTTACCTGTCCGGCGGTCAGAGCTACCGTACCGGTGTTCTTGACCGTAGCAGAGAAGTTGACTGTAATCTCATTGTCGCTGTTGGCTGTCAGCTCTGTATCGTCAGTGGTGAAGCTCTGAACAGCCAGTGTACGTGTATGGGCAAGCTCCACATTTACCTTCCCTGTCTCTACAGCGATATCGTTGTTATATACCTTTACATACACCTCGTAGTTGCCTTCTGTCGCAGGCACGTTGCCTGTCAGCTCAAAGCTTGCTGTCTGGTTGAGGGCTATGGTCTGTTCTGTCAGTTCGGCTATCTTGGTCTCACCGAAGTAGAGTTCGGCTGCTACGGTCTCTGCGGCCTGTAGCGAGGCCACGCTGACAGTAGCCGTATAGCTTGCTCCGGGAACAACGGTTGCGGCGGGCAGTGAGCTGCCTGTCACATAGAGGTCGTGGGCAGGAGCCTCAACGGTCTTCAAGCCCGTGATGTTGTCGACAGCGGCATAGCTGCCAACGAATTTCACGTAGTACGTTCCGGCAGCGAGAGCATCGAGACTTACGGTCTGGCTCTCCGTGCTGAGCGTGAATGTCTGCCCCTCGCTCCATGTCGTGCGGTCGGTGGAGGTATATACCGTGAGGCTCTTGGTGTACCAGCTGCTGGAGGTGGTGTACCATGCATCGAAGCTCAGATCGGAAGAGCGTCGTGTAAGGAAAGAGTGTA
>CALFIZ010000010.1 GCA_937877575.1 uncultured Marinilabiliales bacterium
GTCGCATCAGGCAGCATTTTTGAAGATACGGGCTGGCTTATAGAAGAACCCGGCGGAGAGCCTTCATTAATCAGGGCCGTTTATGAAAAAAAACAAATAGACACAAGTTACACCAACAGAGGTATTTACCGGTTTGCCGACTGGATGCCAGTAAACCATTTACTGCAAGGGTCGTGTGCACCGGTGACATACAAGAGCAAAGGTCTTGGCAAGCTATTAGGACTAAATAACCTATACATTACTTTCAGCGGTTATTATCCTGAGATAGGAGCATGTATGAGCACTTGTTCCTTCAAGGAAACCGAGGCTTATTCCGTCTGTGCGAGACTGAATCCGGAAGAAGACAGGATTCTGGTGGTTTCCTCTGCCGGCAACACAGGCAGGGCTTTTGCCAAAGTCTGCTCCGACAACAACATAAGACTGCTGCTGTGTGTCCCATACGACAACATAAATGCCTTATGGTTCACAAAGCCGCTCAACGACTGTGTCAAGCTCATCTGCTCAGCTCATGGCAGCGACTATTTCGACTCGATACATCTTGGCGACGTTGCCGTAAAAAACAAAAGATTTCTGGCTGAAGGCGGTGCCAAAAACATTGCCCGCCGCGACGGTATGAGCACCACAGTGCTTTCGGCAGCTTCATTTATCGGTGAAATTCCTGACTATTATTTCCAGGCAGTAGGCAGCGGCACCGGCGCCATAGCCGCATGGGAGGCAAACCTCAGGCTGAACGGAGATGGCAGGTTCACACCTAAGACCATGAAACTCATGGTTTCACAAAACTCGCCGTTCATCCCTATGTACAACGCATGGAAAGCCAAATCAAGAGCACTTCTTCCTTACGATGACGACCAGGCGCGTACCGATGCATCCATCATAAAGGCAAAAGTACTCTCAAACCGCAAGCCACCATACGGAATCACCGGCGGATTGTTTGATGCCGTTTCAGCCACAGACGGTGAATTCTTCGCATGCACCAATGAAGAGGCTGACAAGGCAATGGCACTCTTTGAGGAATACGAAGGCATAGACATCTATCATGCTGCTGGAATCGCAACGGCAAGTCTGTTTAAGGCAGTGGAAAACAACATGATAGATAAAGACAAAATCGTTATGCTAAACATCACCGGCGGCGGTGAAAAGCGCATGCTAAGCGGGCACACCGTATATAACCTCAAACCTTCACACGTATTTCCTATCGACGTCAAAGACGATGAAATACTGAATGTGATAAACGGATTATTCTAAATCACACATATCCGGGACTTTATGCAAGCATCCCGGAAGATGCCTGACATAACTGCGGTTTAATCGCCTGCCGGTTAAAACCCTGTCCAGAACATCTCCCAGAATTTGCGTTCCATTTCCTGCCATGTCTGACGTGTTGCACCGGCAAAGTCCGAAGTGTAATCATTCAGCATGTTGACAGCTTCGTCCTTCTTCCCCTCTTTCAGCAATTCGGCCACCTTCGCCTCTAAAGCAGGAAGTTCGGCAAAAGCCTTGTCCTCATAACGCATTATGTTTTTCTGCATTAAAGTCTTGGTTCTTCCCCAGCAGACCTGGGCAAGTTTATTGGCCTTGCGATAATGCCATAGGACAGCATCATCGTTATACCTTACATTACCGCACATATCAAATCCTGCCGGCAACTTTGTAGAGCCTGAGTATATAGGAATACGAGGACTTTCACCAGGGTTTTCAACTGAGAACCAGCATATTGCGCCTATTTCATCGGGCAGCCATCCACGGCATTGGATTACTGTTGAATACGCACACCACGACATTGCCACGCCACGATAGAACTTCACGCTCTCCGGCTTCAGATAGTTGTACATGGCTATCCTGGTCGAGTTCATCCATGGATTGGCGTATGGATTTACGACTGTGTCGATTACTACATTTCCGTTTTTATCTTGAGATTTCTTTTCATACAGAAGATTCTGTGTGACGTCCAGCACACTGCCTTCATAGTTTGCCCTGAAGAGTTTCATGACATCTCTTACGTCAACTTTCTTCTCAGGTTTGACGGAGAACGGAAGTTCCTCAGCATCAATTGAAAGATTCAACGATGGTGCAAGCTCGTTGAATATGTACCATTCACGTTCACGATGATTTTTGCCGTTGCCATAGCCTGTGGAAAACGCTTTCCACCAAATGAAATCGCCTTTGCCATCCCACAATCCGTATTTTTTTGCAACAGTCTCGATATTGTCGGAACATATAAAATAGTTTTTGTTCTTTCTGTCCAACTTGCCGATACGTGCTATATTTCCGTTAACTGCCACCTCATCGTCGGGCACTCGCTGAGCCACCCAGATTCCGCCTATCTTGTCCGGACCTTCACCCATTATCTCAAATTCCCACACTTCCTTAGTATCAGCAATTGTGAGACATTCTCCGCCGTCACCATATCCGTACTGTTTTACCAATTCACCCATCATCCTGATGGCATCCCGCGCATTGTCACAACGTTGCAGAACTATTCTTTCAAGTTCCTCAATATCATTGAACTACTAGATTTTCACCTCAGTTGATTTTTCTTTTTCCAGTGCTGTAGTCTGCGCCTTCTCCCTCGGCGAAACCGTCACCTTCCACAGTAACAAGCTCCCTCGTCAGCAGCTCGCTTTCATTGACTGCCCTCACCTTTATAACATCTATGAGCTTATTTGTCAATAGTATTTGACGTATTTTTTATTTTTTTGAGTTCTTTATCTATCCATAGTGGTAACTTTTGCGCTAGTGTATTAAAACCACTAGGGGTTT
>CALFIZ010000011.1 GCA_937877575.1 uncultured Marinilabiliales bacterium
CCAACCAGGACTATAATCGGTTTCTCACGTGTGAACTCACAGATCTGTTCCAAAGCAGCCAGCGCATCTTGCTGCAACTGTCGTGTAAAAAAGAGGTCAGCGCAGGTGTATCCTGTAACCGTCAATTCGGGGAAACATAGCACTTCAACGCCTTCTTCAACGGCCTCAACAATCTGTTCTTTCACTTGTTTTACATTAAACGCACAATCATTTGTCAGCACCGAACCGTCAAACAGAAACGCCCTCTTGGAAGAGTTTACCGGAAGAAACTGCCAGTATTGTCCGGACGGACACAGAATAGCCAATGAAATAGCCGCCGCCAATCCTGGCCGTTTCTGGGCAGTCAACATCCATGCGGGATATTATGCGCCGACAACCTATCCTAATTTTCTCACCACGGACGGCACAACAATCCACAATTATTTTACCATAGACGGTTATCCTTGCGGAACTGTCAACAGACCGAGCAAGACCCCTTCCAATCGCTCCCAATGGAATTCACAGGTCAACAGTATTCTTTCACAGACTTCCTGCGCCAATATCGCAGCTATAGGTTTTATCAACCCTGACACCAGAATACTGCATCTTATCATAGAACTTTACTATACCTCAAACAGTTCATCCTCAACCAACTACGTGTCGGCAGCATTGCTCCAGGACAATATCCTCGGTTCACAGGTCGGCGGCAGCAGCAATCCTTCACAATGGAACGGCACCACCTACAACCACATGCACATTTTCAGAGATATGATTACACCTACCTGGGGTGAAACAGTCAGTGAAACCACTGCAGGCAGCTACCATCAGTTCGTTTATGACTATGAAATCCCCGAAGTAATCGGCAGCCCCAACGGTGTCAACGTCGTTCTCGAAAACCTCAATGTGATAGTCTTTGTCGCAGAGAACAACCTTAATGTGATTACGGCAAATGAAGCCACACTTTTCATCTCAAGCGGTAACAGCGAAATAAACCCATACGTTTCAGACATGTCCCAAACTTCGGAAATCGAATGCTCAAATGCCCTCAATATTACTACAGAAATTATGAATATAGGTAGTGAGAACCTTAATTCAATGACCATATACTACGATTACAACGGAATATCTGTTCCTGTGGAATGGGAAGGCGACCTTACACAATACAGCCTTGTCACGATTGAAAACACATTGCCGGTTACTGCCGGAACAGAAGACATAACAGTTACCGTTTCATCTGCTAACGGTCAGGAACTTGAAATAGGTGCCGGGAACTCAAAGACTTTTGATGTGACGGCTTATCAGGGCTATGCAGGTTATGGTGAGAAGGTTGTTGTGAAAATATGGCAGGACAAATACGGAAATCAAACCACTTGGAAAATCTTCAATTCGGAAGGTGAAGTCGTAAAGTCGGGCGGCCCTTACAACCAGCTCCCAGGTACTAACACAAAGCTTCAACAGGCAAACTTCAACTTCGAATATGATGACTGCTACAGATTCGTGATTTATGATTCTGCTCGTGACGGTATAAACAACGGCAACGGTGAAGGACATTATCAACTTGAAGATGCCAACGGCAATATCATTTTCTCACATGACGGTGTGTTCACTGACAGTGAGACTACAGACTTTTATGCGTCAACAGAAGCACCTAATTATATCACAATCAATCCGGAAATAATCGGTACGGGAAGCGTCATCGGCGCAGGTGATTATATCGAAAGCACCAGAGTCGCTCTGCTTGCAGTTCCCGGTATAAGATCCGAATTTCTGAATTGGAATGTTAACGGTGAAACTTTTACTGACCCGCTACTTGTCATCGATGCTCTCAACGGATATGAAATCACTGCTAATTTCAGTTATGATGGATTTGATGACTATGCAAATGATTTTGAAATCTATCCTAATCCTGCAAACAACATGCTTACAATAAGCAATGTGAACGCACAACAGGTTGTGGTTTTCAATATCAACGGTCAGGTTATGCTGAGACAGGATTTCTCCAACACCATTGATATCTCCGCACTGCCTAAAGGCATGTATTTCATAAAGGTATCATTTGCCGATGGATCCGCAATAAAGAAATTCATAAAAGAATAATATTTTCATTACATACAATAAAAAGCATTATTTTAACATTATTATTAAGTAACAACTTAGTAAACTAATGGATAAAGTAAAAATTCTGTGGGTTGACGATGAAATAGAACTTCTGAAACCTCATATCATTTTCTTGAAGAACAAAGGATACGACGTCACCACCTCCAATAACGGTGGTGACGCCTTGGATATAATGTCGAAGGAAGTGTTCGACATAGTGTTTCTCGATGAGCAGATGCCAGGCATTTCAGGCATTGAAACTCTTGAAAGAATAAAGAGCAAATACCCTCTCGTCCCGGTGGTCATGATTACCAAGAGCGAAGAGGAAAATCTGATGGAGAACGCAATAGGTTCAAATATTGCCGATTACCTTATTAAACCTGTAAATCCAAATCAGATACTGCTTTGTCTGAAGAAAAATCTTGACAACAGAAAACTTGTTGACGAAAAAAGCACGATGCAGTATCAGCAGGCATTCCGCGAAATCGGCATGAACATGTCGTATATTAAAAGTTTCGATGAATGGGCAAATGTCTATAAGGAACTGGTTAACTGGGAACTGCGTCTCGGCTCACCTAACAACAGCGGCATGTATGAAGTCTTTGAATCACAAAAGATAGAAGCCAACAACCTTTTTTCAAGATTCATTGAGGCAAACTATGTCAACTGGCTGAAAATCAATAATCCTGACCGTCCACTGATGAATCAGGTCATACTTCAGAACGTCCTGTTCCCGTTAATTCAGAAAAACAAGTCAATATTTCTCATTGTCGTTGACAATATGCGCTACGACCAGTGGAAGGTAATGGAAAGGATTATCGGCGACATATACCGTACAGACAAGGAATATATGGCATCCAGCATTTTGCCAACCACTACCCAGTATGCACGAAATGCTTTGTTTGCCGGACTTATGCCTTCAGAAATCCAAAAGACATATCCCAAATATTGGCTCAACGAAGAGGACGAAGGAACCAAGAACCAGTATGAGGAATTCTTCCTCGGAGAGAACCTGAAACGACATGGGAAAAATGATATTAAGTTCACATACAACAAGATACTCAACCTGCAGGCAGGTAAAAAATTCGTTGACACTTTACCGAATCTGCTGAAAAATGAGCTGAATGTGTTGGTGTATAATTTCGTGGACATGCTGTCTCACGCACGTACCGAAATGGATATCATTAAGGAACTTGCAGACGATGACGCCGCATACCGCTCAATAACTGAATCATGGTTCGAACATTCAGCTCTATACGAAGTATTTGAATATCTCGCCTCAAAACACGTCGATATAGTTATAACCACTGACCACGGCTCGGTAAAAGTTGAGGGACCGGTTAAAATAGTCGGTGACAAGGCCACCAACACCAATCTTCGCTACAAGGTCGGCAAGAACCTCGATTACAACAAAAAGGAAGTCATGGAGATAAAACATCCTGAAGATATTTATCTTCCAAAGGCCAACCTTTCATCAACGTATGTGTTTGCCAAAGGAAGCGATTTCTTCGCATATCCTAACAATTTCAATTATTATGTCAGTTACTACAAAAACACTTTCCAACATGGCGGAATATCCATGCAGGAAATGATTATTCCGGTGGCTGTCCTGAAAGCCAAATAATTACGATGCAATTCATATCAAATAAACCTGATGATCTGAAAGACATAGCACGTTCCATAATTGAGTCGTATCCTGAATCACGCGTATTTCCAATCTATGGGAAAATGGGCGCAGGAAAGACAACACTTACAAAGGAATTGTGTAACGTGCTCAATGTTATGGATATAGTCAATAGTCCGACTTTCGCTATAATCAATGAATATATCACCGGCAAGAACGAAAGCGTATATCATTTTGACTGCTACAGGCTTAAAAATGTCAACGAATTTCTCGACATCGGCGGCTGGGACTACTTCTTCAGCGGCAACTACTGTTTTATCGAATGGCCACAGATTATAGAAGATTACCTGCCTGACGATTGTGTTAGAATCTTCATTGAGGTTGACGATGACACACAGGTTAGAACTATTAAAACTGAATGATGGATTATTTTGTCGCAGATGGCCTGTCATTTAATCATGAACTCAGGAAGTATCTTGTAGCTAACGAATATATCTCAAGACACATTTTCATCCTTACGGACGAGAATGTATATAAGTTCTGTCTTCCCGCTATCCTGCCCGTTTTGGAGAATGCGAAATATGACGTGATTGTCTGCGAGGAAGGAGAAGAAAACAAAACGTTGGAAACATGTTGTAAAATCTGGCAGCGTTTGTCGGACTTGAATTGCGACAGACATTCATTTGTCATTGTTGTAGGCGGCGGGGTTATGTGCGATATGGGCAGCTTTGCAGCCGGCACATTTATGCGCGGTATCGACCACATGCTCATCCCCACTACTCTTCTCGCCCAAATTGACGCCGCATTCGGAGGAAAAAGCGGTGTTAATTTCCACAACGTCAAAAACCAAATCGGACTGTTTCTGAAACCTAAATCCGTCGCCGTGAACACGGATTTCCTCAAAACACTTCCCGAAAGACAATTCAACTCCGGTCTTGCGGAAGCTGTCAAATGCGGCATTTTGGGCGTTGACGGCATTTTGAATGAAACCGGCAAGAAACCGCTCGTTTACACAGACATATTAAAGATTGTAGATGACGCAATCCGTTTTAAGATAAGTGTCACCAATGAGGATTTCACTGAAAACAATAAAAGAAAGATCCTTAATTTCGGCCATACCGTAGGACATGCCGTAGAGACCTATTATATGCCGCAATTGCTCCATGGAGAGGCTGTTGCCTTCGGGATGATTTGTGCCATACTGCTTTCAGTAAAAATGTTCAGTCTTGACAAGGACTATGCCGACAAACTGATATCCCTAATTCGCCTCCACTTTGATACAATTATTATCCAATTATCTGACATTGAGAATATTATTGAGATTATGCGTCACGACAAGAAGAACGATAACGGTGAAATCAAATTTGTGTTGCTCGATGATATCCACTCGCCGGTTTATGATATCACAGTATCCGCTGAGAACATCCGGGAAGCCATTAATGATGCAATAGAGCTTTTTTAAAAGATATGACGATTCCTTTCAGTAAAAGTGAATACAACAGGCTTCTTATACTTTCATACCTGTATGGTGACCATATTCCGGTACCACCGTCCGACTGTCCGGATGATGTGAAACTGCTGTGCAAAACGCTCGGTGAGTTTCCGCAACGGACAATAAATTGCGATAATGCAGGCACTGTCCTGAGATTTATGCTTTCAGTCGCTGCGGTGAAAAAACAGCCTTACCCTATTGTCATTACCGGCAGCGAAAGAATGTTCGAAAGACCTATTGAGCCGTTAGTCAGCGTATTACAGCAATTAGGGGCAGATATTTCTTATATGGGAAAGAAGGGTTTTCCGCCTGTCAGAGTGAACGGCTCTGTGAACACGGACTCTTGCAGTGAGATTTGTTTCGATGATGTCGTCAGCAGTCAGTTTGTGTCGTCAATAATGATGATAGCACCTCTGTACACTCACGGACTAATCATACACTATAAGCATATTCCGTCGTTTGAATTTGTAAGGATGACTTCTGAAATGATGAATATCTTTGGACTGAAGAATGAGATTACAAATAATGAAATCAAAGTCTGTCACATCGGAAATGATGTTAATATCGATGAATCTGTTCTTGAAAGAGACTGGTCATCCGCTGCATATATCTATCCGATATTATTGATTGATAACAAATTACAGCTTTCTATTAAAGGACTACATACAAACAGCATGCAGGGGGATGAAGTGATTTCATGCATTGCCGGAATGTTTGGCATCGTATCGTATGATACCGCTGCCGGAATTGAATTGCATTATGACAAGAGTCATATTCTAAAAGAAAGAAACATTGATGTCATTAATGTTCCGGACTTAGCACCCGCCATTGCAACATTGGCATCACTTCAGGATGGCAGGACTAATATCTTCGGAATGAAAAATCTCAAATGGAAGGAGTCGGACCGTCTTTCATGTATAGTTGGTAATCTGTCGAAGCTTGGTATTGATGTACAGGTGAATTCAAATGATTCAATTACAATAATTTCCGAGGATGCAATAAGTAAAATGAGAAATTTAGATTCTCCTATAACGCTCAGTTCCTCAAACGACCATCGTATTGCGATGTCGCTCTATCCTTTCACTTTGCTGAATCCGAATATTATAATTGACGACCTGAAATGCATCTCAAAATCATTTCCGAATTTTATAGAGGAAATTTCAACATTTTTTAATACCTTTGCAGTTTAAATTGAAAATAAAATGGTTGTTGATTTATTCGTTCCATGCTATATTGACCAGTTATATCCACAGACTGCCTTCAATGCAATAAAGGTTCTTAAAAAATGCGGTGTGGAAGTTAATTATAATTCACAGCAGACATGCTGTGGCAAGATAGCCTTTGAATCAGGCTTCAGAACAGAAGCCGAGGAGCTTGGTGAGAAATTCCTCAACGAATTCAGCGGTGATAATCCGATTGTAGGTCTTTCAGTTTCATGTGTCGCCTACATTCAGAAAAGATATAAGAATCTATTTTACAATACTGGTAATCACCCGCGTTATCAAGCAGTCGAGAAAAACATTTTCTGCATCGAGGATTTTCTCGTCAACAAATTGAATGTCACTGATTTCGGTGCAACATTCGAGAAAAAAGCAGTTTATCATGATTCATGCAGTTCCTTGAACCTTTATAACAAAAGACTATACGATGAGCCTCGCAAGCTTCTGAAAAATGTTTGCGGACTTGACCTTGTGGAGACAAAGAAAGGTTCATGTTCAGGCAGCGGTGATTTGTTCTCGGTGAAATACAGTTCCGTATCTGCGGCAATGATTGAGACTGAGGTTAATGCTGCACTTGACTGCGATGCAAGCACCATCATCGTTTCTGACAGCGGCTGCATGATGAATCTTGAAGGTTACATCAGAAAAAACAATCTGCCTCTTGCCGTTGTCCATCTGATTGACGTGATCTCCTCCTTCTAACACTTTTTTTTATTACATGACAGACGAAGTAATTTTTCAGAGGATTGCCAAAGAAATGGGCATCAGTTTTGTTCAGGTTAGCAATATCTGCCATTTGCTTGACAATGGTGACACAATACCCTTCATTGCACGGTACAGAAAAGAAGCCACAGGCAGTCTTGATGAGGTGGCCATTGAAAGTATCAGGGACATGCGTCAGAAGATGCTCGATGTTGAGAAACGCAGGACTTTCATACTCAACACATTGGAGGAAGAAAACGTCATCACCGACGAACTCCGGCTGAAAATAGAGAATGCCGAGACGTTAGTGGAACTTGAGGACTTGTATCTTCCCTACAAACCCAAAAGAAAAACAAGAGCTTCAATTGCCAAAGAAAAAGGACTTGAACCTCTTGCAGACATAATTCTGCGTCAGCAAAACATTGATGTCAATTCAAAGGCCGAACAATTTATCAGCGAAGAAAAAGGCGTTGCTTCTGTCGAGGACGCAATTCACGGGGCTTCCGACATTATTGCTGAAAGAATAAACGAAGATGCCAACACACGTTCCAAAATACGCAATCTGTTCAACAGAAAAGCGCATATCGTTACAAAAGTGGCAAAAGGAATGGAAGAAGAAGGCAACACATACAGACAATATTTCGATTATGACGAACCTTTAACAAAAGCTCCTTCACACAGAATCTTAGCCGTTTTCAGAGGCGAGAACGAGAAAATACTCAAACTCAAAATCCGTCCAGATGAAGACGAAGCCATGAGTATCCTTGACAGGATTTATGTGCGTGGCAACAATGAATCGTCCAAAATCGTCATGAAATCCGCCGAAGACTCTTATGACAGGTTGCTTGCCCCGTCAATTGAGACGGAAATCAGAGCTGTTGCCAAGGAAAAAGCTGACAAGACTGCAATTGCAGTGTTTGCCGACAATCTGCGCCAGCTGCTGATGTCTCCCCCGCTTCACGGCAAGAACGTGCTCGCAATAGACCCGGGCTTCCGCACAGGCTGCAAAGTCACGGTGCTGAACAAAAACGGAAAACTGCTTCACAATGACACCATATACCCTCATCCACCGGAACCGAGGATTCCTGAGTCAATCAACAAAATACTCAATATGGTGGAGATGTATGATATAGATGCAATCGCTATCGGAAACGGCACAGCCGGAAGGGAAACTGAAAATTTTATTAAAAGAATCCGTTTCCCTAAAGATATCATGGCTGTCATGGTCAATGAAAGCGGAGCATCAGTTTATAGTGCGTCGAAGATTGCGAGAGAAGAATTCCCGGAGTATGATGTTACAGTAAGGGGCTCAGTGTCAATAGGAAGACGTCTTATTGACCCGTTGGCTGAGCTTGTGAAAATAGACCCCAAGTCAATCGGCGTGGGTCAGTACCAGCACGATGTCAATCAGACTGAGCTCCAAAAATGCCTTCAATCCGTGGTTGACAGCTGTGTTAATGCCGTCGGCGTTGATGTCAACACCGCCTCCAAGGAACTTTTGGTTCATATTTCAGGGCTCGGTCCTGTCCTTGCACAAAACATTATAGATTACCGCAATGAAAACGGTGACTTCCAGTCGAGAAATGACCTCAAGAAAGTGAAACGTTTCGGTGAAAAGGCTTTTGAACAGTCGGCAGGTTTCCTGCGTATCAGCGGTGGAGCCAATCCGTTGGATAACAGCGCGGTACATCCTGAATCATATCATATAGTCGAAGAAATGGCATCTGACATGGGATGTGATGTTTCAGAACTCATCTCCAATAAGGAACTCATTAATAAAATCAATATAAGGGCTGTCCGCCAACCACCAACAGCTGGCCATCCGCTTACATTGCTTAATACAGACCAAATTGTATCAGACAGTCTCAATCCTAAAA
>CALFIZ010000012.1 GCA_937877575.1 uncultured Marinilabiliales bacterium
CGGGCATCCACCATGTAATGGCACGCACAATTAAAGACATCTTCTGCAGATTCCATTCACAGAAGGGCGAATATGTCAGAAGAAAAGCCGGTTGGGACACCCACGGCCTCCCTGTCGAAATCGGCGTGGAGAAAAAGCTCGGCATAACCAAGGAAGACATCGGCAAGAAGATTTCCGTCATCGACTACAACAAGGAATGCCGCGCAGAAGTGATGAAATACAAGGATATGTGGGATGACCTGACCAGAAAAATGGGCTATTGGGTTGATCTCAAATCTCCGTATATAACCTTTGAAAACAAATACATTGAAACACTGTGGTATCTCCTCGGACAGTTGTACGACAACGGCTACCTGTACAAGGGCTACACCATTCAGCCGTATTCGCCCGCAGCGGGTACGGGTCTCAGTTCACACGAGCTGAACCAGCCCGGCTGCTACAGAGATGTAAAGGATACCACAGCCACGGTACAGTTTGAGGTCATCCGCGATGAAAAATCCGAATTCCTCTTCAAAAACACTGCGTTGCCGCTATACTTCCTCGCATGGACGACAACTCCGTGGACCCTCCCGTCAAACACCGCACTCGCAGTCGGCGCAAACATCACATACTGCGAGGTGGAAACCATCAACCCTTACTCGTTGCAGAAAGTCTGCATTATAATCGGCAAACCGCTTCTTCCGCTCTATCTAAAGCCGGAAGGTGAAAACGGTGATTTCGACAATGTGAAACCTGACGACAAAATAATGCCGTACAGAATCATCGCAGAACACAAAGGCTCAGAACTGAAAGACATCAACTACAAACAGCTGATTCCGTGGGTGAAACCTGACGGTGACGCATTCAGAGTCATCCTCGGCGACTTCGTCACAACCGAAGACGGTACCGGTATCGTCCATATCGCTCCGACATTCGGTGCCGATGATGACCGTGCAGGAAAACAATCAAACATTGCCCCGTTGCTGATGCTCGACAAAGACGGCAATCACCGCCCCATGGTGGATATGTCAGGCAAATTTTTCCTTGTGGAAGACCTTGATCCTGAATATGTTAAAAAGTTCGTCAACATTGAACTCTACAAGGAATATGCAGGCCGTTTCGTAAAGAACGCCTACGATCCGAAGCTTACCGAAAAGGACATCACCCTTGACATCGATATCTGCATCATGTTGAAGAACCAGGGCATGGCCTTCAGAATAGAAAAACATGTCCACAGCTATCCTCACTGCTGGAGAACTGACAAACCGGTGCTCTACTATCCCCTTGACTCATGGTTCATCAAAGTCACCAAGTCGAAGGACAGAATGATTGCCCTCAACAACACCATCAACTGGAAACCGGCATCAACGGGTTCCGGACGTTTCGGCAACTGGCTTGAGAACATTCAGGACTGGAACCTCAGCCGCTCACGTTTCTGGGGCACTCCGCTGCCTATCTGGGCTACTGAAGACGGCAAGGAGAGAAAGTGCATCCATTCCGTTGCAGAACTCTATACCGAAATAGAAAAGTCAGTCGCACAAGGATTTATGAAGGATAATCCTTACAAGGACTTCAAAATCGGCGATTTATCAGATGAAAACTATCATAAGATTGACCTGCACCGTCCGTTTGTTGACCAAATCGTCCTCGTGTCGGATTCAGGCAAACCGATGAAGCGTGAAAGCGACCTGATTGACGTATGGTTCGATTCGGGAGCAATGCCTTATGCACAGTACCACTATCCGTTTGAACCGATTCCTGGCGGCACTGAGGATAATCCTCTCAGGGAAGTGTTCCCTGCAGATTTCATTGCCGAAGGCGTTGACCAGACACGCGGATGGTTCTATACGCTGCACGCAATCGCCACAATGTGCTTTGACTCAGTTGCTTACAGAACATGCGTCTCCAACGGCCTCGTCCTCGACAAAAACGGCAACAAGATGTCGAAACGCTACGGCAACGCCATCGACCCGTTTGAGACAATCGCAAAATACGGTCCCGATGCGACACGCTGGTACATGATAACCAACGCACAGCCGTGGGACAACATAAAATTCGACGTTGCAGGAGTCGAAGAGGTTCAGAGAAAGTTCTTCGGAACACTCTATAACACATACGCATTCTTCGCACTGTATGCCAACATCGACAAATTCACATACAAGGAAGCCGACATAAAGTTTGAAGACCGCCCTGAAATCGACAGATGGATACTTTCCGAACTGAACTCACTCGTGAAATCCGTTGAGGACAGCTATAATTCATACGAACCGACCAAGGCAGGCCGGGACATCCAGGATTTCGTGTGTGACATGCTGTCGAACTGGTACGTCCGCCTCTGCAGAAGAAGATTCTGGAAAGGTGAATACAGCGAAGATAAGATATCCGCATACCAAACTCTTTACACCTGTCTGGAAACGGTGGCAAGAATCGCCTGCCCTATCGCTCCGTTCTTCATGGACAATATGTTCTGCGACCTTAACAACGTTACCGGCAAACATAACGTCACAAGCGTCCATCTGACATCATTCCCAACTTACAACGAATCATACATCGACCTGAAGCTGGAAGAAAGGATGGAACTTGCACAGAACATTTCCTCGATGGTTCTTGCCTTGAGAAAAAGAACCAACAACAGAGTACGCCAGCCATTGGCAAAGCTCATCATTCCGGCTCCGTCAGACGAATTCATCGACCAGGTGAGCAAAGTCAAACATCTGATTCTCAGCGAAATCAACGTCAAGGAAATCGATTTCGTAAAGGACAGCAATCTTCTCAAAAAGAAGATAAAAGCCAATTTCAAGGTTCTCGGACCAAAGTGCGGAAAGATGATGAAACAGGTGGCTACATTAATTGCAGAACTTGACCAAACCTCAATCAACACTCTTGATAACGAGAAGCCGATAACTCTCAACATCGACGGCAATGATTTCGAAATCACCAAAAACGATGTGGAAATCACAACCGAAGACATTCCAGGATGGGCTGTTCTGAGTGAGGGCGCCCTGACAGTCGCACTTGACATAGAAATCACCGACGAACTACTTATTGAAGGGTACGCACGCGAACTCGTCAACAAAATCCAAAACATCAGGAAGGAAAACAATTACGAAGTGACAGATAAAATATCACTTACCATTGAGAAATCCGATACAATTTGCAAAGTAATTGACAAATTCGCCAATTACATTTGCTCCGAAACACTTATTGAGCATCTTGTCACAGTAGATGCCATCGAAGGGGGAAAGACATCACTGGATCTTTCCAACAACCTGATTATCAGTGTTAAGATAGAAAAAATTTAATTATTACATCATGAAAAAGACTGCAAGCCAAAAGGATCCCCAAGAAGAATCCGTAAAAGAGACAAAGAAAACGACAAAGAAAGCCACAAAAAAGGAATCGGCTGTAACTGCTGAGCAACCGGCTGAGGCTGCTGAAGCCAATCCTGAGGAAGAAAAGGTAGAAGTAGTGCAGCGCTATTCAAAAGAAGAACTTGAAGAGTTCCGCCAAATCATTGAAAGGAAACTTGCCGATGCAAGAAAAGACCTTGAACTTCTACAGGAAAACTTCAAGGGTTTCAGTGAAAGCGATACCTCCGACACGTCACCTACTTTCAAAATTTTGGAAGAAGGTCAGTCTGCATTATCAAAGGAAGAGAACGGCAGACTTGCAATGCGTCAGGAAAAGTTCATACAGTCACTTGAGAATGCGCTGATTAGAATCAACAACGGTACGTATGGCATCTGTCGCGTGACCGGCAAGCTCATTCCTAAAGAAAGACTGAGAGTGGTTCCTCACGCAACCTTAAGTATTGAGGGCAAACTGATGCTACAGGAACGCGAAAAACGCAACAGATAGGTTTACAGATAATTGTGAAGAAGCCTCTCATTATAATAACATTGATTGTTATAGCTGACCAGATTCTGAAAATCTGGGTAAAGCTGAACATGTGCCTCGGACAAACCATTCATCTGATTGGTGAAAGCATAAATCTGTATTTCATTGAGAACAACGGAATGGCGTTCGGACTACAATTTGCGGGAAATGCAGGCAAACTGATACTCACATTCTTCCGCATATTGGCAGTTGTAGTCGTTTTATGGCTCATGTTCAAAATCGCAAAGAAGCCCGACTACAAGAAAGGTTTGATGTGGTGTCTGGCGCTAATTGTGGCAGGGGCCCTGGGAAATATCATTGACAGCGTATTCTACGGCGTTCTCTTCAGTGAAAGCACAAATGTCAATCCGGCAGTCTTCCTGCCCGAAGGCGGTGGCTATGCCCCGCTGTTTCACGGCAGGGTTGTTGACATGTTTTACTGTCCAATCATAAGGACATACTGGCCATCATGGGTGCCAGGCATAGGAGGGGAACGTTTCGAATTCTTCCGTCCCATATTCAACATTGCGGATTCAGCCATCACAATCGGCGTTTTCTGGCTGATATTCGGCTACAAACGCTTTTTCCACACGGAAGACGAGTCTAACGATGTAAATCCTAACCATAATGACACTGACTCTGACCAGGCTAACATCGATTCCATTAACGACAAGAATCAAAATATCACAATAAATTATTAAAAAATGAAGAAACACTTTTGTTCAGCATTGTTGATGCTGATATTGGTCTTATCCGCAAATGCCCAGGGCAACAGACTCGTTTTCCATGCAGGCGGGACGCTTCCAATAGCAAAATTCGGCGGAAATTCAATTGATGAATGTATTCTATTGAATACAGCATCAACCCCGGAAAAAGGATGTGCATCAGCCGGTTTCAACGGCGGATTACAATTCAACTTCGGAGTTTTAAGAAATCTTGATTTTACAATCAGCCTTGACGTATATTACAACAGTCTTAACAAAAAGACCCTTGACGATGCATTAATCACCAAGATCTCGAAAACCCCCAAATACTTCAATGTTCCTTTGATGGCAGGAATAAACTATGAATTCAACATAAACAGAAATCTGGCTCTATACATAGAAGGTGCAGCCGGCGGTGATTTGCGTTACACTACCCCCCTCGAGCTCACAATAATAGGTATAACGACCAAATACTCTTACCCGCCGACATTAGCCTTTGCATGGCGTACCGGATTAGGGATAGTCGTCAGTGATTTCCTGACATTAGGAGTGGATTACAATTCACTCGGAGCCCACAAGGCCATCATGAAATATGGAGACGGCAACAACACTTACACCTCCAGCAACAAACTAAAAATCAGTCTTTTATCACTAAAGCTCGGAATCCGGTTCGGTTACTGAGAAACCGTATTCCCATATTAAAAAGGCTATAAAAAAAGGCGTCTGCCGGATGTTTCCGACTGACGCCTTTTTTATTATTCCTTCTTCCTTGTTCCTAATACAGGAAACTCAGAAGAATACCTGCTGCAACAGCCGAGCCGATGACACCGGCTACGTTTGGAGCCATGGCATGCATGAGAAGATGGTTGGAAGGATCATATTTAAGACCCTGGATTTCTGATACACGCGCACTGTCAGGTACTGCAGAGACACCGGCATTGCCAATAAGAGGATTTATCTTGTTGTCGCCTTTGAGGAAGAGGTTCATTATCTTTGCGAACAGAACGCCGCAGGCAGTGGCAACCATGAATGACAAGGCACCGAGAATGAAAATCTCAATGGATTCAGGTTTCAGGAACTGTGTTGCCTGTGTGGATGCACCGACGGTCATGCCTAAGATGATAGTCACTATGTCAATCAGAGCATTGCTTGCAGTGTTGGCAAGACGTTTTGTCACTCCGCTTTCTTTCAACAGGTTACCGAAGAAAAGCATACCGAGCAACGGTAATGCTGACGGTGCGATGAAACATGTGAGGATAAGACCTATGATAGGGAATAAAATCTTTTCCACCTTTGAAACAGCCCGAGGCGGTTTCATGTGTATGACTCTTTCCTTCTTGGTTGTCAGCAGCTTCATGATTGGAGGCTGGATGATAGGTACAAGAGCCATATAGGAATATGCCGCTATGGCAATGGCTCCCATAAGTTCAGGTGCAAGCTTTGACGACATGAAGATGGCTGTAGGGCCGTCAGCACCGCCGATGATGCCTATTGCACCGGACTGTGCCGGAGTGAATCCGAGTGAAAGCGCTATCCAGAAAGTGATGAATATACCAACCTGTGCGGCTGCACCGAGGAGCATCAGCTTAGGATTGGATATCAGAGACGAGAAGTCGGTCATTGCACCGATTCCGAGGAAAATCAAAGGCGGATATACACCTTTTTGGACACCGAAATACAAGTAATTGAGCACACTTCCCTTCTCATAGATACCTATCTGCAATCCGGCACCCTCGGTGAATGGAATATTTCCGATGATGATTCCGACACCGATAGGAATAAGAAGCATTGGTTCAAATTCAAAGCGTATTGCCAGGAATATGAAGACAAATGCCACGAGAATCATAATCAGGTGACCGCTCTGACAATTATAGAAACCGGTATAGTGCCAGAATTCCTTGATTCCTTCCCAGCCCTTGGGTATAGGTTTTACAGGACGAGTGGCAACAACACCGCTTGCTGAGGCAGCAGGCTGACTGTCGCTGACCATCACCTCCGAAGTCTGCTGAACATCGGTGGCAGGTGTCGGAGAATTATTGACAAAAGCAGACCCGAGCAGGACGATGGCCAATACAGCCATTACTGTCAGGAAATGCTTCATCCTTGAATCGACTGATAACTTGCTCTTCATGGCTTATTTGATTTCGACTAAGTTAGCACCCTGTATTATGGTGTCACCAACATTGACAAAAATTTTGGTAACAGTGCCGTTTGATTCGGCGAGGATATCATTTTCCATCTTCATTGCCTCGTATGTGAGCAGTTTCTGCCCTTTCTGAACGGTATCACCCTGATGGACCAGAATTGAAAGTATGTTTCCGGGCAGAGGTGACTTAATGATGGAAACACTTCCGGAAGGTGACGTTCCCTCCTGTGCAGGAGCCGGAGCTGCGGCACGTACAAGGACGGGGGTCTTTGTATTTATTCTCTTAGTGGCACCTTTCTCTACTGTCACTTCGTATGGCGTACCATTAACCTCCAACGATATCTTGTTGTCGTCCTGACTTAACAGGTCAACATTATAGGTACGTCCTTGAATCTTGAATGTATAATTTTTCATTTGCTGTTCTGTTTTAATTATTAACCCTATATTGATAATGTACCTGTTGTTTGTCGGCCCATGGAGACTGACGTTTAACCTCTCTGTTGATGGTAAGATTGGTGTTCTCGAAGTCGTGCATGTCATTGAAGTAAAGATGCAGGGCTGCACCTATAGCCGCATTGACTTCACCGGAAACAGCGGTGATTTCATCTTTTTCAGGTTTCCTGCCGTTTTCCTTCTTAAACAAATTCTTAATCCTCAAGTTCAAGATTTTAGGTAAATTCGTATAAATAACAGCCAATATCAGCAGTGCAAAAAAGACCACACCCACACCGATAGCGGCCAACATCACATGTTCATTGTGAATTCTTCCAAAATCCAATGAAATTCCTAACAACAATGTATTCATAACAGGTTGGTTTACAATGGTATATTAGAATGTTTCTTACGAGGCATCGAATCCCTCTTTGTTGATAGGGTTGATAAAGCTCTGATGATTCTGAAACGGGTATTACGAGGTTCAATGACATCGTCAATATAGCCGTATTTTGCAGCCTGGTAAGGATTTGCGAACAGCTCTTTGTATTCAGCCTCCTTTTCTTTGATGAATTTCATCTTTTCATCAGGGTCGGTTATTTCGCCTATAGCCTTACCTTCAAGGACTTCAATAGCTCCCTTGGCACCCATGACAGCGATTTCAGCAGTTGGCCAAGCATAATTTGCATCAGCTTTGAGCTGCTTGCATCCCATCACATCATGTGCTCCGCCATACGACTTGCGCAATGTTACGGTGATCTTTGGCACTGTTGCCTCACCGTAAGCGAAGAGAAGCTTTGCACCGTTGGTGATGATGCCGCCGTATTCCTGCACTGAACCCGGGAGGAAGCCTGGAACATCAACGAAAGTAACTATAGGAATGTTGAATGCATCACAGAAACGGACGAAACGTGCACCCTTACGTGATGATTCAATGTCAAGGACACCTGCATAGAACTTTGGCTGGTTGGCAACAATACCCACAGGCATACCGTTGAACTTTGCAAATCCGACAACAATGTTGCAAGCATAGTGGCTGTGAACTTCAAGGAACTCACCATTATCGACCACTGCGTAAATGACGTCAAGCACATCATACGGTTTGTTAGGATCTTCCGGGATGATTTCATTCAGAGAATCCTCAAGACGATCGATAGGATCGGTACAAGGAGTGACTATCGGGTCTTCCATATTGTTGTTCGGCAAGTATTCGAGAAGTTTTCTGATGAGCAGAAGACCTTCTTCCTCGGTTGTGACCTTGAAGTGAGCCACACCTGACTTGGAAGTGTGAACGTTGGCACCGCCAAGGTCTTCAGTAGTGATTTCCTCACCTGTGACAGTCTTGGTTACCTTAGGACCTGTAACGAACATATAGGAGTTCTTTTCACTCATAATGATGAAGTCGGTAAGAGCCGGTGAATAGACAGCGCCACCGGCACATGGTCCGAAGATGGCTGAAAT
>CALFIZ010000013.1 GCA_937877575.1 uncultured Marinilabiliales bacterium
GGGTTTTAGTCTCAAGGGATGAAATTGATATTGAAAGAATTAAAAGATATTATAAACAATTATATGGAATTACTTTATATGAAGCTGTTAAGGATAAAATTAGTGGGGAATATAGGAATTCCGGCGTTTTCAGCCCTAAACTCCATTGACGATGAAACGGTTATCGTAATGGAACTTTCAGCCCACCAGCTGAATCACATTAAGACTGCACCACACATCGCATTATTCCTCAACATACGTGAGGAACACCTTGACCATTTCGGCACCTTTGAGCAATATTTCAATGCCAAATGCAACATTTTCACAAAACAAGGCGAAAATGACATTCTTATCATTGACCGGATGGAAAAGGGAATAACCGACCGCATTCTTAATTCGCCGACATCAGTTGTCAGCCATATTGAGTCCATCAATATTGAAAACGTGAAAGACATGCAAACGCAGCTGAGAGGACAACACAACAGGATAAATCTTGCATTTGCGGCAGAAGCCGTATCACATTTCAACATACCGCGCGAAATCATTGAAGAGGGGGCGCGTTCCTTCACTCCGCTGCCTCACAGGCTGCAGTATGTCGGCACTTATTCAGGAATAGAGTTTTACAACGATTCCATCTCCACAATTCCCGACTCGACCATGGCTGCTATGGCGGCTCTCGGTAACATCGGGACAATCATATTAGGCGGATTCGACCGAGGCATCAGCTACAAGAAATTGGCAAAACACCTGGCAAAATGCAATGGCCTGAACATAATTGCCACCGGTGATGCCGGCAAACGGATATGCGAGCTTGTCAAGGAACAGAATTACAACTGTAACATTTATCATGCCGACAACATGAAGAAAATCATTGAATTGGCATTCAAACACACCCAAGAAGGCCAAAAATGCCTGCTTTCACCGGCTGCTTCAAGCTACGACCAATATAAGAATTTTGAGGAAAGAGGGAGATATTATGTGACATGCATCCACAATTACGTGGAGACACATTAAATTAAAAAAAGGAATCAATGCTATTTGATTCCTTTTCTAATTATGCTTCCTTAGGAGTATTATCCTTAGCAACTTTACGTGGACGTCTGACACCATAAGTGCCGTTGATGATTTTGCCACGTTTTGATTTCTTATCACCTTTACCCATTTTTCTGATTTTTAAATTTCTGCAAAAGTACACTTTTTTTCAAAAAAAAAAGGAGTTTTGCACTCCTTTTTTTTTGCTCGAATGATTAGAAACTTGATTTAAATTTCACAGCATCCTTAGCTGGAATGTTGATAACTTCCTGTGTTCTTGGATTTCTGCCCTTACGAGCGTCCTTGTGAACCTTGCTCCATGTACCGAAGCCGACAAGAGTTACCTTACCGTCTTTTTTCTTCATTTCGGTTTTAACAGCTTTCATGAAGGATTCAACAGCTTTTCCAGCGTCTTTCTTTGTGATTTCAGCATCTTTTGCAATAAAATCAATGAGTTCTGATTTGTTCATAAGCAATATCTTTTATTTTCGGCGGTAAAATTAATTCTTTTTTTTATAAATATGGTATTTTTTTTCAAAAAAATCACTTTTTTAATGAAATTTTTTTTGTTACAAACAAATTAAAATGTGATAAAATTTATCTACCTTTGCAAAAATTTTTGAGAAGAGAAAAATAATACACTGTAAAATGGCAAATAGCAATAAAAATCGGAAACAAACCGAAGAGAATTTCGGTCAAATTGAAGGCTCATTATCAAAGGCTGAGCAATTTTTTGAAGACAACAAGAAGACTATTTCTATCGTTCTTACTGTAATAATCGTCATTGTGTTGGCAATTTTTGCAATTCAGAAATTATACATCCAACCAAAGGAAGATAAGGCACAAGTCGAAATCTATAAGGCTCAAAAGTTATTCAACAACGGCGAATATGAAAAGGCTTTAAGCGGTGACGATGTCACATATCTCGGTTTTGAACAGATAGCTGATGAATACAAAATAACAAAAACCGGCAAGATGGCACGCTATTACATGGGCATCTGCAACCTTCATCTTGGTGAATATCAGAAAGCTATTGACAATCTCAAGAAGTTCAAGTCGAACGACTATTTCGTATATGCAATGTCAAAAGCCGCTATGGGTGACGCCTACGTGGAACTTGGAGACTACTCTTCAGCTATCAGCTGCTACAAACGCGCTGCAAGCATCCATGAAAACGAACTGACAACTCCGGAATTCCTTAAGAAACTCGCAATCACCTACGAACTCAAAGGTGATAACAAGAGCGCTTTGGCAGCATATCAGGAAATCGTTGACAAATATCCTTCATCAACAACACAGATTGATGCAAAGAAAGCCATTGGAAGACTCCAGTAAATAAAATGATTTCAAATGGCTAAGGTGATTTTTATGGGTACTCCGCAGTTCGCTGTGGAATCACTGAAAAAAATAATCGAAGCCGGACATGAAATAATCGCGGTTGTTACCGTACCGGATAAACCAGCAGGACGGGGGTTGAAAATGCTCTCGTCCGCTGTTTGTTTATATGCCCAGGAAAACGGACTGCCTGTGTATCAACCCGAAAAACTCAATGAGACGGGGTTTGTCAGCACTATACAAACACTGAACCCTGACCTTATTGTCGTGGTGGCATTTCGCAAACTCCCCAAAAGCATCTGGAGCATACCCAAATACGGCTCTTTCAACGTGCATGCCTCTCTTCTCCCGCAATACCGGGGCGCAGCCCCAATGAATCATGCCATCATCAATGGCGAAACCCAAACGGGAATAACAACTTTCCTGCTTGATGACAACATTGATACCGGTAACATTATTTGCCGGCAGCCGGTAACTATCAACCCTACAGACACCCTCGAAGACCTCCACGACAAAATGATGGTCACAGGCGCCTCTCTCGCCGTAAAAACCATTGACAAACTCATCTCAGGCGATTACCGGCCTATCAGCCAGTCAGAACTTGTACCCGAAGGCACTGTACTTCACGGTGCACCTAAAATCACTAAGGAATTCTGCGAAATCAACTGGAACAATACCTCTATAAATATATATAATAAAATACGAGGCCTCTCCCCTGTCCCATGCGCATTCACCATTCTGAAATCAACTGACGGACGCACGATGTCAATCAAAATATTCAAAACTGAATATCAGTTAATTGAAGATGAAAACAAACTCAAGGCCCCAGGCACAGTCATCACCGATAATGTGAAATATCTCGGCATCAGCACAAAAGACGGGATTATATTCCTGAAAGACCTGCAGCTCGCAGGAAAGAAAAGAATGGATATAGAAAGTTTTCTAAGAGGCAACAAGATGATAGGTGCCGTCACTGTTTCCCCTGACAATACCATAATCAATTAGCCACCTGATTATATCAATCATACTATGTGGCTCAATATCAGGGAATAACGCACAGAGTTCATCTGCCGTGGTATCGCGTGGCCTCAATTTTTCACAGATAGCATCAATAACTTCCTCACTCGTAGGGGAATTCTTAATATCACGTCTTCTTTTACGACAATAGTCACATATTCCGCAACGTTTATTGTTGTTATCCTCGCCAAAATACTGCAACAACATGCTGCTTCGGCACTTGGACGTATTCGTCACGTATGCTGCAATATAATCAAGGTATTCGCGCGCTGTCTTTTTTCGCTGCCTATAGAATGATTCATCTGAAAACATGTACTTCTTATTGCTAACGGCATGTAAAAAAGTAATCTTGGGAGAATCACTGTAAGGAATGTAATCAACCAAATCCTGCTTCGTCAGAAACTTCAGCATATCAACAACTTGCCCTACATCCACACCAAGTCGCGACGCTATCAGAGTCTCTTCAATTTTACCATATTCGCTGAAAATACCCCCATAAATGCGAAGCAATGTCTGTATAAAATCATCCAATTCCGGATGACGCAACTGATAATCGTACAGAGTCTTGCGACCAACTTTCACAATAAGTCGCGATGGGTTCTGAAACGCATCCGACAAAGTTACAGCACCTTGGTTTTCCATTATTTTCAAGGAGTTATGTACTGTTATCGGCTTGAAATCATACTTTCTGCAGAAATCAAAGATGTTAAAATCAAAAGTCATATTCCCGCCTGAGCCGACAGGCAGTTTATAATAATTGGCTAACGAGCCATAGATTGACTGAATTGTCTTTATGTCAGGATATGAATCCTCAAAACGATTCTGGAGATTGTCGAGGTCATTGTCATTGTACAGTAGGATTCCGAAAGCCGGCAGACTGTCTCTTCCGGCACGACCCACCTCCTGAAAGTATGACTCTATGTTGTCAGGAATGTCAAGATGAACCACAAACCGCACGTCAGGCTTGTCAATACCCATTCCGAAAGCATTTGTAGCCACAATAATGCGGGTTTTATTGTTTTTCCAGTCATTCTGTTTGCGGTCACGGACTTTGTCATCAAGTCCGGCATGATAGTAATCGGCTGATATATTGTTGTCATTCAGGAATTTGGAAATTTCAACAGTGCCTTTTCTATTTCGCATATAGACTATTCCGGAACCGTTTACATTATTTGCTATTCTCAGCAATCGTCCCAACTTATTTTCCTCCTTATAGACAAGATACGACAGGTTCTGCCGCTCGAATGATGTCTTGAGGACATTGTGTGATTTGAATTTCAGTTTATCCTGAATGTCATTGACGACCTTTGGGGTTGCAGTTGCCGTCAATGCAAGAATCGGGGCATTAGGCATATACTGGCGGATTTCAGCAATATCAAGATAAGCCGGACGGAAATCATAACCCCATTGGGATATGCAGTGTGCTTCGTCAACGGCAATCAGACTTACACCTAATTTCTCGATATTAATCTGAAACAAATCGGTTTTAAGTCTCTCGGGGGACACATACAGTAACTTTGTTTCATTATATATGACATTGTCGATGACGCAGGTCTGCTCATAGAACGTCTGTCCCGAAAACAGGGCATCAGCCTTGATTCCCCTTGACTTCAAAGCAGCCACCTGATCCTTCATCAACGCAATAAGCGGTGAAATTACAAGACATAACCCATCGCAAGCGAGAGCGGGCACCTGAAAGCAGACGGACTTCCCTCCACCGGTTGGCAGCAATGCAAGAGTATCCCTGTCTTCAAGTATGGAATTGATAACATCCTCCTGAAGCGACCTGAAGGAATCATATCCCCAGAAAGCCTTAAGTACCTGTTTTATATCAGTATGCTGATGCATTGGATTTTGGAAAATAAATGGTGTAACTCGAAGCAAAAATAATAAATAAACTATTATTTTTGCGAATCGAAATTCAAAACATGGAAGTTTTTTATTACAAAGATATTACTGAAGGCATAGTTGCCCTGCCCGCCGAAGAGTCAAAACATATTCTCAAGGTTCTCCGCAAAGTGCCCGGAGATTCGATACTCATAACCGACGGTCACGGAAAACTGTTTGACGTTGAGATAGTTGAAGGCGGAAGGCAGTGTATTGTGAATTCAAAGTTCAACAGCGTCAGAGAATCCGGACGCAACTACTACCTTCACCTCGCAGTGGCTCCGACAAAAATGATGGAACGCTATGAATGGCTTGTGGAAAAATGTATGGAAATAGGAATTGACGAACTCACCCCTATTTTGTGTGAACATTCCGAGAGAAAAATCATCAAAGAGGAACGTCTGGCAAACATTGCCGTCTCAGCCATGAAACAGTCCAAAAACCTGTATCTGCCCAAAATTAACCCGTTGACTCCGTTCAAGGAGTTCATCAAACGGCCCATAGAAGGCAACAAATGTATAGGATATTGCGAAAGCACAAGCAAAGACTATTATTTCAACAAAATAACAGATGGCAGCAACACTATGCTAATCGGACCTGAAGGGGATTTCTCGAAAGAGGAGTTGAATCTGGCTTTTGAAAACGGCTATAAAGGCGTGTCACTCGGCAAAACCATTCTCAGAGTGGAAACGGCAGCCATTGTGGCCTGCAACATGGTGGCTGTCAAAAACTTTAAAACGGAACAATGAAAAGATATATCATTCTCATATTGTTGATTTCCAGTTCTCTAACCATCTGCGCACAGTCAACCGTCAAAATAGCCCTGTGCAAATATTCCGGTGGCGGCGACTGGTATGCAAATCCGACATCATTGCCCAATCTAATTGAATTCTGCAATCAAAACATCGGTACAACCATTGACCCTGTGCCGGCGACTATTGAAGTAGGCAGTGCCGACATATTCAACTACCCTTTCGTGCATATCACCGGTCACGGCAACATACTGTTTTCCGACAGTGATGTCAGGAACCTGCGTCAATACATGATTTCCGGAGGGTTTCTCCATATTGATGACAACTATGGCATTAAGCCGTATGTTTTCAGAGAGATAAAAAAAGTGTTTCCGGAGACTGATTTTGTGGAGCTTCCCTTCTCACACCCCATCTTTCACCAGAAATACGAGTTCCCGGCAGGACTGCCCAAGATACACGAGCATGACAATTTGCCGCCGCAGGCATTCGGCATTTTTTATGAAGGACGCTTGGTTTGTCTTTTCACATACGAATGTGACTTGGGGGACGGCTGGGAAGCCACCGCAGTCCATCATGACTCCGAAGAAAATCATCAGAAGGCACTTCGCATGGGTGCCAACATAATCCAGTATGTCTTTGACAACTGACAACCAACGAAACGTTGACATTGTAAAGTCTCGTCATGACACGCCTTTGCAGGACTAATACCGGTAGTATTCCCACATCGGGCCGCGAACTTTGCGCTTGCGAAGTATGGCAGCGACAGGACTTTCAGGAGATGGGCCGTCTGATTCGGAAGACGTGGCAGCAGA
>CALFIZ010000014.1 GCA_937877575.1 uncultured Marinilabiliales bacterium
TCAGGGATTCGCTATGTTCCGACAACAATTATGTGGTCCAGCTTCTGGACAACAACAATGAACTGAAGGTCCCCGAAAGGCAAGTCGCAGTTGAAAACGACACTGTATCAGTCAGTTTCAGTCTGCTGACTCCAGGCAAATACTACATGCGCATAATCAGTGACTCTGATGGCAACGGAAAATGGACATCAGGCAATCTTGCAAAACGACGCCAACCCGAAAAGGTGCTGATTACCAAACCTACGGATGTCAAAGCAAAATTCACCTTCGAAGAAACCGTAATCTTGAAATAATATATACGATTCATGTCCTTCAGAAACATCATAGCACTCATAATTTTTTTTCTTTCAGCAATATACAGTTTTGGTCAGACATATACCGTTTCCGGAACCGTACGAGATAAGGAATCAGGAGAAAAACTCACGGGAGCCAACGTATATTTCCAAGAAGACTTCAAGAAAGGAGCTGCAGCGGACATAAACGGCAGATACTCCATATCATCAAAGCAGGGCATATATACCCTTATATGCACTTTTATCGGATATGACACTGTAATCCTGCAAATTAATCTCAACAGGAATTTAAAGGCAGACATAAGGCTCAATCCGTTGAACAATCTGATGGAAGGTGTGGAAATAAAAGTCACGCGTGAAGACCGGAACGTAAGGAGTACTGAGGTGAGCACAATAGAAATTCCCATGAAAAGGATGGAGAAAATCCCTGTTTTATTCGGTGAGAAGGACATTCTGAAGACAATACAGCTGCTGCCCGGCATCCAGGCCGGGGGTGAAGGAAGCAACACTTTCCATGTACGTGGAGGCGGTTCCGACCAGAATCTGATACTCATCGACGGAGCCACCGTATATAACCCTTCCCATGCAGCAGGCTTCTTTTCCGTCTTCAACTCCGATGTCGTCAATTCAGCAGAAGTGATAAAAGGCGGAATGGCACCCGAATACGGCGGGAGGATGTCATCAGTTCTCAACATTACCACATTGGACGGCGACAAGGAACAGTTTAAGGGTATAGTCGGCATAGGCTTGCTCTCTTCAAGGATACAGGCAGAAGGCCCCATACAACGTGACAAATCATCTTTTTCATTCGCTGCCCGCAGAACATACGCCGATGTTGTGATGAAACCTTTCCTCAAATCTAATTCGCCAGCGAAAGGGTTAGGCACATATTTCTACGACTTCAACGGCAAATTATCATTCCAACTCTCAAAAAAGGACAATATTTTCGTCACCGGCTACCACGGTAAGGATTTCTTCAGATACAGTTCCAACGTATATGATTCCCCTTTCATGGACCTGAACTGGATGAACACTGTTGGAATAATAAGGTGGAGCCACATCTTCAGCAAAAAAATGCACCTTGATGTCTCTACCAATATCACTGATTATCAGATTAATGTACAGGGACAGGAACAGTTATACAAATTACAGTACAGTTCAGGCATAAGAGATTATGTAGGTAAAGCCGACCTGACTTTCACACCGGATTCCCTCAACAAGTTTAAAGTCGGTGCATCTTACACCTATCACATATTCACACCTACAGCCCTCAGCATCGCAACAGGTTCCACCCCGCTGAATGCCAACGAACAGCAGAAATTCCATGCAAATGATGTTTCTTCATACATCCAGCACGATGTTCACATAACACCTTGGCTGGAAGTGCTTTATGGGCTGAGATACAACCATTTCTCTTTTGTGGGGCCATTCAAGCGCTACATAATCGACGATATCTATAATCTGAATAATGTGGATTCGATAATGTATGGCAGAGGCGATGTAATTAAAAGTTACAACCTGCCGGAACCGCGAATAAACACACGTTTCCAGCTATCAAAGACACAATCAGTCAAGGCATCATATACACTTAACAATCAATGTCTTAACCTTGCAGCACTCATGGATATCTCCACTCCCACCGATATTTGGCTGCCATCTACCGACCTGCTGCATCCTCAGCGTTCACATCAGTTTACAGTCGGTTATTTCCAAAATTTCTTAGACAATACCATTGAAACTTCCGTGGAAGTCTATTACAAGAAAATGCACTATCTGTTGGAAGTGAATCCGGATATCAACCCGCTGTCAATGTTTCAGACGAATCTCGACTATGACTTTATCAGCGGTGACGGCCAAAGCTACGGTATTGAATTATTTGCCAACAAGACTGCAGGAAAATTCACGGGATGGGTGGCATACACTCTCAGCTGGACAACCCGTAACTTTGACGAAATCATGGATGGGAAGACATTTTATGCCCGTTATGACCGCCGTCACGATGTTTCCGTTATGCTCAACTATGAATTGGACAGAAAATGGAATTTCTCGGCAGTCTGGGTTTTCGCCAGCGGAAATGCTGCCACGATTCCAAATTCATACTACATAATAAACGGTGACCTGTACATTGAGTATGGAGAGCACAATGGCTGGAGAATGCCTGATTATCATAGGCTTGACTTGTCAGCAAACTGGAATGTCTTCCAAAGAAAGATGTTTTCCGGCATTCTGAACTTCTCGATTTATAATGTCTATAACAGGCATAATGCTTTTTTGGTCTCCTATACGCTATCCAAAAATGAAGAGAACAACAAGATAGAGGTTCACGCATACCAAGTATCATTATTCCCGATATTACCATCAGTTGCATTTACCCTAAAATTCAGATAATGAAACATATAATTAAAATATTCTCCTGTTTTTTACTGATGATTCTCATATCTTCCTGTGCGCAGGAAGTTGAAATAGACACAGGAGATTTCGTTCCGAGAATTGTAATCGAAGGATATATCGAAAATGATGAATATCCTTGGGTTAACATCACCAACAACCAGGAATTCTTCAAAGACATAAACCTCGATTTCACCAGTGAGGAGGGTTTTGCAACCTTGCTGAACCTTTTCGTCATGGATGCAGAAGTCACCGTAACGGACGGAACGACCATAGACACACTGGAATTCATGATTGCACCTGAAATACTTGAAGGCAAATATGTCTGGCCTCCTGTAAAATACCAAGGATCGAAAATCATTGGCGAAGTCGGCAAATTCTACGATATGAAAGTGGTGCATAAGGAAAAGGTTTATACTGCTACCACTACGATTACCGAGCCTCTCATCCCCGATTCGGTATGGGTTGAATACAGTTTGAGGAATGACAAAGACTGCTGGATTCACGTACGGATACATGATAATCCGGATGAGTACAACTACTACAACTGTTATTCAAAGCGAATAGGCAAGGACAATTATTTTACCGAGTGTTTGTTTTGTTTGTGGAACGATCAGTTTTTCAACGGATTGGATTTTGAAGCCACGGTTTACAGAGGTTCTTCCTCCACATTTGCGATGGATACAGTCGCCTCAAATTTAGCAGATATCGGGCAATATGCTGTTGGAGACACTGTAATACTTAAGGTGCTGACAATGGACAATGTGTCTTTCAGATTCTGGCAGTCAACCAAACAATCCAGCTATCCTCATTCAAACATCAGCGGTGACGCCTTAGGTGTATGGTGCGGTTACGGCGTATATTACACTGAGCCGATAATAATCAAGGAGAAGCCGTAAGGCAACAGTCATTTCGGACTACAAGTGTGAGTATATGCGGGCAATTACAGAGCCGGTTCGTTTTTAGCCTGCTCCATTGCACTGAATTTCAGCGAATTCTTTCTCAGACGGTAATTTTCCAGACGGTTTAACGTCAAATCTTTTGCGAGGTACATCGCACAACGCAGCGGTTGTGAGTTAGCTATGTTCTTGCCAGCCTTTTCATAATCCGCCTCGCAGTAAGGTTCTGTTACCACGAATGGAAGTCCTGCCGTATAAACGGCACCCTCACGGCCATTCAGGAAGGCAAAGATTGTAGTCGCCTGCTGCTCATAAATGGTGAGAATTGCATCAAACAGTCTGTATTCACTTTCATTGAACAGATATGAAGTGGAATAAGGCCCGTAAGCGAAGATATTGTCGGAAGCGACAGTCTGGATGGCTTCTGTGATGATGCGTTCCTCATCCCCTCCGATGTACTGTCCCATTTCATTAAGCGGATTTACTGAAATCACGGCTATACGCGGAGAACTTATCATAAAATCGTTCTTGAGTATATGGTCAAGATGGCGTATCTTATTGCATAAGAGCGTAGTGGTCAGATGATTGTTAACATCACACAGTTGGATGTTGCTGGTTACGGAAGCAATCTTATAGTCATCCTTGCAGTAAATTCTGAAGAAATTATCGGCATTGGCCTTTTGTGCAAAGAAAGAGCTGTTGCCTTTGAAATCAGGAGCCAGATTCTTAAGCAGTCCCTGAGATATAGGGCAGCACACTATAGAATCTATCGCATGGGCTTTGATGGCATCGTATGAGGCATTCAGTGACTTGAGGGCGAGTTCGGCTGCTGATTCAGACTGCACGCCCAACGTCACCTTATATTCATCGGAGCTGATATTGACAAGGTTAGGTTTGAAGGGGGTGATTTCATTGGTTTTTGCCGATGTGAAGGAAAAGTTTTCGCATTTCAGCATTTTTCTGAAATACGAGACGAGTTTGGATGAGCCGAATAATACCGGCGTAAAGAGTTCACAGATTGATTCATCGGACAGGGTGTTTATTATCATTTCATACGAAATGCCATTATAGTCACCCTGTGCGATGCCAATCCTGATAGAGTTGATTTTCGATGGTTTGTGGTTTTGTTCCATGTATAAAGAATTTGGTTATTTTTCCTCTTCCTTAGGCCTGATGTCCTTTGGCTTCATCTGTGGGAATAAGAGGACATCCTGGATGGAATGAGAGTCTGTCATAAGCATGCACAGACGGTCGATTCCGATACCGAGGCCGGAGGTTGGCGGCATACCGATTTCAAGGGCATTAAGGAAATCCTCATCGACCACCATAGCTTCCGTGTCACCGCGTTTACCCAAATCGAGTTGTTCCTCAAGACGTTCACGCTGGTCAACAGGGTCGTTGAGTTCGGAGTAGGCATTGCATATCTCCTTACAGTTGCATACTGCCTCAAATCTTTCGACGAGACCTTCGCTGGAACGGTGTTTCTTAGCTAAAGGCGACATTTCGATAGGATAGTCAGTGATGAATGTCGGCTGTATGAGTTTGCCTTCGCATGTCTCACCGAAGATTTCATCTATGAGTTTTCCTTTACCCATTGAAGGGTCAACTTTCACGCCGAATCTTTTAGCTGTCTCAACTAATTGTTTTTCATCCATTTGTGAAATATCCACACCTGTGAAATGCTGTATTGCCTCATACATGGTGTATCTCTTCCAAGGACGTTTGAAACTGATAATCTTTCCATCGACCTCTATGTCAGTTGTGCCGTGGAGGTCCAATGCTATACGTTCAACCATCTGTTCAACAAGGTCCATCATCCAATAGTAGTCCTTATATGCCACATAAAGTTCCATCTGTGTGAACTCAGGATTATGGAAACGGTCCATGCCTTCATTTCTGAAATCCTTTGAAAATTCATAGACACCGTCATAGCCTCCGACTATCAGTCTCTTAAGGTACAGTTCATTGGCTATACGCAGATAGAGGGTCATGTCGAGAGTATTGTGGTGTGTTTTGAAAGGACGGGCAGCGGCACCGCCATATAGAGGCTGGAGTATAGGGGTTTCAACTTCGAGATATCCTTTCTCGTTCAGAAAGTTACGCATCGAGTTGATTAAAGCGGTTCTCTTAATGAATGTGTCACGAACTTCAGGATTGACTATCAGGTCTATATAACGCTGGCGATAGCGCAGTTCAGGGTCGGAGAAAGCATCGAAGACGTCACCGTCCTTCATCTTTACAACAGGCAACGGAGTCAGTGATTTGGAAAGGATTTTGAATTCCTTGACATGAATTGATATTTCGCCGACTTTGGTAATGAAGACAAAGCCTTTGACGCCGATGATATCACCGATGTCGGTAAGTTTCTTAAAGACAGTGTTATACATCGTCTTATCTTCACCCGGGCAGATTTCGTCACGAGTGATATAAAGTTGGATTCTGCCTTTGGAATCCTGGAGCTCCACGAATGAGGCAGCGCCCATAATGCGGCGGCTCATTATTCTTCCTGCGATGGACACATTCTGGAACAGAGTGTTGTCCTGCGGATATTTCGACTTAATTTCAGCCGAGTTGCAGTTTACTTCGAATAACTCTGCAGGATAAGGGTTAATACCTAAATCTCTTAATTTTTCTAATGTTTGTCTTCTGATTATCTGTTGTTCGTTTAATTCCATGATAGATTTAAAAATTTGAGTGATTAATCATTAATTGCCGTTTTTTTCGTCATCCATTAAATCGCTTGACCATGGAAAACCGTACAGTCCCTGCATCAGTCTTGCAGTCTTCTGTTCTGGAGTCATGGCTTCATATTCTTCACGCGCCTTACGGTATCTTTCCGCTTCTTCGGATCTCAGCCTTTCATATTTTATTTCAAGCCAGCTTTTCAGGAAAGGTTCTGCCACTGCGGGGAACAGTTGGAGCAGGAGCATGTCGCGTTCGCTTTGGGCTGCTTTTTCGCCGCCGTATTCAGGCAATGGCGGATTTGCAGGTTCTTTATAGTCCTCTTCCTTAAAAGGCTGTTCCTTTTCGTCACCACATATCATTTTTCTGAATTCCGGATCCACAGGGATAGGTGTTTCGCCGTATTTGCCCTTTACAAGGTTGATATACTGGACTGAATTGTTGGTATAGAACGGCAGGCCTTTCGATTTGTCAACAACGCAGTTTACAGCCTCGCCGCCGACAATCTGGCTTGTAGGCGTCACCAATGGAGGACAGCCTGCAGCGATACGGACAGTCGGGACCGTCAGCAGCACCTTGTCAAGCAGATTATCCAAACCGAGGGTCTTCAACTGGGCTCTCATGTTGGAATACATACCGCCGGGGATTTCAGCATTCTTTACCATCTCGTTAGGAGCAGGATAATCGTAATAATTCTCTATCTTATGTACGTAGTCGAGCAATGCTGCCTCATTGTTTTTCCTTGCAGCCTCTATCGCCTTGTCGAAATATTCGTCAACTTCTTTCGGGAGTTTCGACAAATCGGTGATATCCAATTTTTTAGGAAGTTTGTCCCTATAGTTGTCAAATTCGGAAAGTTCCTTTCTTATCTCATAAAGCACATCGCTGAGCTTTGAAATAACCTTAGGATTGCCGTCGATTTCGATGCCGAGTTTCTTGGCGAACACATAGATGAATTCGTAAGGAGGTGCAGCAGTGCCGCCTCCGAAAGGTGTCACAGTAGTATCAATGATGTCAGCACCGTTGAGTATAGCCATCAATGCCGATGCAACACCATAACCCGGTGTGCAGTGAGTGTGATAGTCAACCGGCAGGTTGCAGTTGTCCTTGAGAGCCTTTACAAGTTCAGCAGCGACATGCGGCGGAACCAGTCCTGCCATATCTTTTATGGTAATCATGTCAGCACCGAGTTTCTGCAGTTTCTTTGCCTTTTCAACAAAATAGTCTATCGTGAATATTTTCCCCGGGAGTTTCTTGCCTGAGAAAAATGCCTGCATACGCTGTTTGCGGGTGAATTTCGGATCAACAGTATAGCATATCGAACAATCGGCAATACCGCCGTTCTCCTTGACATACTTTATGGTTGATACCATGTTGTTGGTATCGTTAAGGCAGTCAAAGATACGCATTATGTCAATGCCGCTTTTTATTGCATTCCTGTTAAAACCCTCGATGATTTTGTCAGGATAAGGGTTGTATCCGAAGAGGTTTCTTCCGCGCGACAAAGCCGTAAGTTTGGAACTGTCGCCTATGACCTCATTGATTTTTTCAAGTCTGTGCCATGGGTTCTCATGCAGATAACGCATGACAGAATCAGGGACTGCGCCACCCCACACTTCCATTGCATAGAATTTTGCCTCCTTGAAAAGTTCAAGTGTTCTGTCAACTTGAGATTGATTCATACGGGTAGCAAACAATGATTGCTGACCGTCACGAAGTGTTAAATCGCGGATTTTCAGATGTTTAGTCATTTATTTGTCTTTGTAAAATATTTCTGCTAATATTTTGCAAAGATATTTATTATTGCAATTTTTGTCAAATTTTATGACGGGAAAAAATCGTCATTTAATATGTGATACAATATCAGCAAATTCTTCCGGCGACAACGTTTCAGGACGGCGGGCGAGGATATCCATGTCAGGCAGACTGTAACTTTTCAGGGAATTGCGCAAAGTCTTGCGTCTTTGGTTGAAAGCGGTTTTTATGATTCCCGTATATAAAGCCTCGTCAACACCGATATCCCTGACATCATTGCGTACAAGTCTGATTACTCCGGATTTCACCTTTGGGGGCGGGAAAAAACTGCCTTCATTGACGGTGAAACAATATTCGCATTTGTACCATGTCTGCAGCAGGACACTAAGGATGCCGTAAACCTTGCTTCCGGGAGGCGAAACGATACGCTGCGCCACCTCCTTCTGAAACATTCCGGAAATGCAGTCAACATAATCCTTGTATTCCAGAGCCTTGAACAATATCTGAGATGAAATGTTATAAGGATAGTTCCCTATTATCTGAAAATGGGCATCTTTCCCAAACAATTCAGAAATATCCATTTCGAGGAAGTCACCGAGGATAAATTCATTGGAATGGTCGGGGTACATTATGTTGAGATACTCTATTGATTCATCGTCAACATCAACGGCTTTGAGATTGAGACCGCGGTCGAACAGCTGTTTTGTCAAGATTCCCTTCCCCGGTCCGATTTCGATGATATTGGGACATTCGGGCAAAGCCAAGTTGCTGATTTTCCGGGCAATGCCCTGGTCTGTCAGAAAATTTTGTCCAAGCCGTTTTTTAGGTGCTACATTCATCTCAGTTTGCTTGCTGATGAAACATCGGGACATAAATGATATCATCCTCCGGTGCGATGACATTGACGTTTTTGTCACCCCGCAATTCTCTGAATTTTTCGCGTGCGGAGACTGCAAAAACACTGTCGGAATAGTTCAATACCACTTTTTCATAAAGCGACTGTGCCTTTTCCTTATTGTTGAGATAGCGTTCATTGATGAATGCGCGTGTGTAAAGGGCCTCGTCGGCTATGATTTCATCCGGATATTTCTCTTCTATGATGCCGAGAAGGCTGTCAGCCTCGGCATATTTGTGCTTTTCGATATAAATAACAGCCTTTTTATAGATAGCATCATCTTCTACAGGGCTCCACGCATTGACATTTGCAGCAGAGTCGAGATAGCATAGAGCCTTGTCGTATTCCTTGTTGAACACAGCAAAATCAGCCTGGGAAAAATACTTCAATGCAAGGGACACAGAATCCTCAGTTTTGTTGTCCTTGATGAACAGGCTGAGTTTCATGGCATCATTGGCAATAAGTTTTTCCGTTGAAGCCTTAAGGACGTCAAGTTTGGTTTCAGCCCATCCGAATTCACCCAAATAATAAGAGACCAAGGCATTACGATATTTTGCCTCATGTCCCAAAGGTTCGTCTTTCAGTGATTTTTCGACTTGCGAATACAAGAGAATGGCTTCCCACGGGTCACCGGAGGCAATTCTGATGTCACCAAGAGCCAATTTTATCTTTGCAATCTCAAGCGATTTTTTCGTAGTTTTGAGAAGAGGTTCAAGCATCTGAACGGCAGCATCATAATCGTGGAGATAAAACGCCTTCAGGTTGGCTGCATTGATGATTGTGGGCAACATTTCCACCGACATCGAGGTCTCGGCGAGAATGTCGGCGAATTCCTTGTCGAGACGGTTCAGCTGTTCCTGAGTGATATTCTCGCTTGCTTTAAGTTGTTCGAACGCCATGTCTGAGAGACCGATCTTAGCTTCCGAGGCTATGGCCGGGTTTTCATTTTTATATTGGTCAATAACGTAATTATAAGCTTGTTCGGCTATTTTGAAATTGTCATTCAAAAAACAAGTGTTGGCAAATTCGAGGACTTCCTCACCGCCGCCCCTTTCGAGTTTGTCGAGAGCCTTGACCTGACGGAATGCGAGTTCAAAATCCTTCACCTGAACAGAATACCAAAGCATCATTTTGCTGTACAAGGTGATGTTGGGATACTTTTGAGTACGTGCAAGAAGTTCCGCACGTATGGCTTCGGAAATGGAGCCGTCAGGGTCTTTCGACATATAATTCTGAAACATGGAATAAGTTCTGGTGAGGTTTTTAGGCTCATATACAATATAATCGACCATCTCCCTTGCCATGTTCGGGTAATCTTTGTCAAGATAATAGCAATGGGCAATGTTGTAACAGAACAGGGAAGGGTTTTGGAAGATATCCCTCCCCTTCTGATAAGCCTTGATGGCATATTTATATTCGCTTATGCTGGTGAAGGAATTGGCAAGAGCATATATTTCAGTTTCATCAGCAGAGAGATTTTTCAATGCATCATCGAAGATTTTGTAGCCCTTATTGGGACTACCGTTGATAATATAGACGTAGCCCTCATCAACCTGATATTTTACGCGGTTGTTGTTTTTAGCTGTTTTTTTGGCTTTTTTGGCAAGATCGAGAGCGTCATCATACTCACCGGAGCCGATGAGGGAATAGAAATAATACCTGTAGTTTGTATAGTTGGGATTTTTGGCGTAGAGTTTTTTGTACATTTCAGCAGCCTTGACGTAATCTCCTGACAAATAGTACTGTATTGCCAATTCATCATCAGTCTTGTCAGGTTCCACAGGGGTGCCGAGCGGATTGTAAATCTCAGAAGGTGCAATAATCTTGTTGTTATCATTCTTCTTGTTGTCCTGACAGAAAGAATGAAGAGGAAAAAGGATGGTCAGAGAAGCCACCAACCATCCATATAGAAAATATTTCAGTTTGAAATGCATTGTTATTTTATCATATTGCAGCCCATGTAAGGCACGAGAACGTCAGGAATGCGGATTCCTTCAGGTGTCTGGTTGTCTTCGAGAAGAGCGGCGACAATACGTGGCAGGGCAAGGGCACTGCCATTGAGCGTATGGGCAATAACCATCTTGTTGTCGGCGGTTCTGTAACGCAGATGAAGTCTGTTTGCCTGAAATGATTCGAAATTGGAAACGGAACTTACCTCAAGCCATCTCTTCTGAGCTGCTGAGAAGACCTCGAAGTCGTAAGTCAGTGCAGAGGTGAAGCTCATATCACCGCCGCAGAGTCTGACGATTCTGAACGGCAAACCTAAGGCACGGATAAGGCCTGCGACATGTTCAACCATTTCGTCAAGGATTTTGTAGGAATCTTCCTGACGGCTGATTTCAACGATTTCCACCTTGTCGAACTGGTGCAGACGGTTGAGTCCGCGGACATCCTTACCATACGAGCCCGCTTC
>CALFIZ010000015.1 GCA_937877575.1 uncultured Marinilabiliales bacterium
CATTTTCCTTGCACAATTGAAAAGCGAGTTAAAAAGCTTAATGCGATCTTCCATAAGATCGTTCTCATAGGGGTGTTCACGGCGGATAAGAGGTGCTGTATGCACAAAGTGGTTTTCTTTCCCAAGAATTATCAGATGATCTTTGAAGATCCTGATATTAGAAGAGATATCTGTCATGGGCAAGCTCTACCTGACATCAACATTAGACATCGACTATGCATATCTGCGCAATTTCCAGCCATATCTGACCGACATTGATGAGTATTTCAATGAACCGATAGGAATAATCGATGGCGACATGATATCAACTGACGGCATTTTCTATGATGACCCGATGTCAAACCTTATTCACAATGTACAGCTCCATTATTCCGGTGCTGACATCTCGTTCGCTGCTCCCCTGTCATTGGGAAGTATAATAAGCAAAGGCATGCAGTACAGAAGAGATCTGTTCAAAATATACCGGTACGACAATTTCCTGTACAAGATTAAGCTGTCGGGACAGGAAATAAAAGACTACCTCGAATACTCTTACTGGAACTGGTTTAACCAGATGAAAAGCAGCAACGACTACCTGCTCAGATATAAGCTTGATGAAAACGGCCATCTCTCATCCGATTATTTCCCGCAAACAGAAACACAAAGCTATAATTTCGATTCAGCAAAAGGCATCAACTACACGGTTGACCTCAGAAAAGGCAAGGGCAAAAGGGTCAATATCACTTCTTTTACAGATGGCAGACCATTTGAACTCGACAAAACATACACTGTGGCGCTCACATCCTACAGGGGTTCAGGCGGAGGTGACCATCTCACTGAAGGTGCAGGCATCCCGGCAGACAAGTTAACCGAAAGAATAGTGTTCACCTCCGATTACGACATGAAATACTACTTGGAACAATGGATTAAGGGAAACTCCCCTATGAAACCGGATACCACACGCAATTGGCATATTATTCCGGAAGAATGGTATAACTCACGAATCGAAAAGGAAAGTAAACTGTTTAAGGCAAAATAAACGGAAATCATGCAGCAGCTTTCCGACACATTCCATACAATTGCAAGGACCACAGAAGGCTATTTCCGCGACAAAGGAAGCAAATTCTACTCTTTTGCTTATCCGGTGACGTCTGAGGAACAAGTCAGGACCATCCTCGCAGATATCAAAAAGAAATATTACGATGCCCATCACCACTGCTATGCATATTCCATCGGTACAGGAAAAGAACTAAAATACAGAATCAATGATGACGGAGAACCCTCCGGCAGTGCCGGACGTCCGATATATGGGCAGATGCTTTCAGCTGACATCACCGATGCACTTGTAATTGTGGTGAGATACTTCGGGGGGATCAAATTGGGTATTCCCGGACTTATCAATGCATACAAAACTGCAGCCAAAGAAGCAATCGACTCAAACGAAATCATCGAAAAAATAATAACGACAACCGTTTCCGTATCATGCCCCTATCAAAACATCAATCTTGTAATGAAATTCATGAAGGACGAAAATCTCAACATAATCGCCCAAGACTATATTAATGAACAATTGGTTATAACTGCTGAAGTGAGAAGCTCAAAAAATGATGAAATTTTAGACAAAATAAATTCTATTTATGGGATAAAAATAGTTCCTAAAAACTGATATCTATATATCTATTGTGTTTATTAACAATTTACAAAATTAACCTATATTAACATAATAAAACATACAACATAATTAGCTGACAAACAGCGTATTAAAAATAATATTTAGAATAAATAAAAACAACTCAACTGTTAAAAACATAAGCCGGCATATTTAATAATCACAAATTGTAATGTTTACAAAAGCCACTTTAAACTAAATTTGATTCCCATATATAGTTTTTTTTTCGCGCATTGTCAATAAAAAAAAAATTTTTTTTTAAACTCTTTTACTCTACTTTTGCACAAACAAAAAAGCAATAATAGTACAAGAAAAATAGTACAAGAATATATGTCAGAAGATATAGTAGCTATAAAGAAAGATCACGTTACTGTATGGAACAACTGCCTGGCAGTGATAAAAGATAACGTTGACACAGAAAACTTCAACACATGGTTCAAACCGATAAAACCGATAAAACTGGAAAAAGACATTCTTACCATCCAGGTACCAAGTCATTTCTGGTACGATTGGCTTGAGGAACATTACATTGACATTCTGAGGAAGGTTATCCGTCATGAATTGGGCAGTGAAGGGAAGCTTGAATACAGTATCGTTGTTGACAGTACGCATGAGAACGGGACTATGAGAGTTCCTGCCACAAACAATATGGAAGTTTATAACCCGACAACATATATGCCTATAAACATCAATAACGGACGCAATGAGGCAATACCCAATCCGTTCATTATTCCTGGATTAAAGAAAATACAGGTCAATTCGCAGCTTGTGGAAAGCTATTCGTTCGATAATTTTGTGGAAGGTTCATGCAACCGCCTCGCCCGTTCGGCTGGATATGCCGTTGCCAACCAGCCAGGCAAAACCTCATTCAACCCTCTGTTCATCTACAGTAACGTGGGACTTGGGAAAACGCACCTCCTTCATGCGATAGGGCTAAGAGTTAAGAACCAGTTCCCCGACAAGATTGTCCTTTATGTCACCACCGAACAATTCATACAGCAATTCGTTGATGCAATAAAGACCAACAACGCCAACGATTTCCAGCATTTCTATGAAATGATAGACGTGCTTCTCATCGATGACATCCAATCATTATCAGGCAAGGAAAAGACTCAGGACATCTTCTTCCACATATTCAATTACCTGCACCAGAACGGCAAACAGATAGTCATCACTTCCGATAAATCGCCAATAGACCTTGTCGGATTTGAACAACGACTGCTTTCACGTTTCAAATGGGGGCTTTCAGCCGACCTGCAAGTTCCGGATTTCGAAACCAAAGTGGCCATCCTGAAAAAACGCATATACAACGACGGCATTGAATTTCCGGATGAAGTCATCGATTACATGGCATACAGCATCAATTCAAATATCAGGGAACTCGAAGGAGCTTTGATTTCCATTATGGCCCAGTCTTCTCTCAACAAAAAGGAAATAACCCTCGATTTGGCTAAACAGATGATTGACAAGTATGTAAAAGTCACCTCCCGTGAAATCACAATCGATTACATTCAGAAAGTCGTCTGCAGTCATTTCGGACTATCCATAGAGACAATCAACTCCCCTACCCGTCACAGAGAAATCGTGCAGGCACGACAGCTGATAATGTACTTTGCAAAGAAATACACCAAATACTCGCTTGCAACCATCGGCATGCACTGCGGCAACAAGGACCATGCAACAGTACTTCACGCCTGCAAGACCATCAACAATCTGATAGAAACCGACAAACAATTCAGAATCCAGGCTGAAAAAATTGACAAAAAGATTAAAATGTAACGATGAGTACCCCTAATATCTGCGGCCGTCTGTATCTTATCCCATCAATGATAGGAAACTGTCCCGCAAATTATTGCATACCATCGTACAACATACAAATAGTCAACAGCTTATCCCATTTTATTGTCGAAGAGACTTCCTCCGCTTACAGGACTTTGCGTCATATCGGTTTCGACGGTTCTTTCGACAATGTGACCCTCTACCAACTCAATGAGCATAGCCGTCCGGAGGATATAACTGAATATCTTGAATGTACAAAAGACGGTCATGACATCGGCCTTCTTTCAGAAGCAGGACTTCCATGTCTCGCCGACCCGGGCGCATACGTTGTCAGACTTGCCCACTCCAAAGATATTAAGGTGATACCGCTGACAGGTCCATCTTCCATTGTCTCCGCCATCATCAGCTCGGGAATGAACGGTCAATGCTTCGCATTTCACGGCTACCTGCCGATAAAGTCACCGCAAAAGGAAAACAAGATAAAATCATGCGAAAAATATTCCGCAGAGTTTCATCAAACACAGGTATTCATTGAGGCTCCATATCGTAACAATCAGTTGTTCAACACTTTGATTTCGATATGCCACCCCACCACCCTGTTATCGATAGCCTGCAACGTCAATTCCAACGATGAATATATCGCCATGAAACCCATATCCGAATGGCGTAAGTCGAATGCCCCCGACTTGCACAAAAAGCCCACGGTATTCTGTCTATTAGCAAATTAGTTTAAACAAACATCATTAACATCATGAAAAAGTTCACTTTGACCATCATCTGTATCGCATCTCTTATGATGCTGTTTAACAGCTGCAGCAACAGCAATTCACAAAAAAAGCCCAAATACATATTCTATATGATAGGCGACGGAATGGGTCTTGCACACACCCAATTGGCTGAAAATTACCTGGATGCAGTAAGCCTTGATACGGCCACGACTCATCTCGAAATGATGAAGTTCCCCGTACTCGGCACCGCCACCACTTATTCGGCAAGTTCGTATGTAACCTGCTCGTCAGCCTCAGGCACTGCACTGGCAACAGGCTATAAAACCAACAACTCGCTTCTCGGTGTACTTGCTGACAGCGTAACGCCCGTCACATCTATAGCACAGAAATATCACGATGATGGGTATAATGTGGGTATCATAACAAGCGTCACCCTTGACCATGCAACACCTGCCGCCTTCTACGCACACGTCAAAGACAGAAACATGTACAAGGAAATCAGCTATCAGCTCAAGGATCTTGACTTTGAATACTTCGGCGGAGCCGGTCTGCGCGGACTCAAATCCGACATAGGACTTTACGACTCCCTGAGAGCCAACGGCTTTGTCGTGACATGTGACAAACAAGCCATCCTTGACCACAAGATGTCCGACGGCAAACTG
>CALFIZ010000016.1 GCA_937877575.1 uncultured Marinilabiliales bacterium
ATAGTATCCGCTTCGGCAAATTCTTTGGCTGTATTGAAATATTCCGAAGAGAAATCACAGGTAGAAATAAGCCTGTCACGTTCCGGCAATGATTTGCATGTATGAGGGGAAAGACATCTCTCATCAAGATTGACAGTTGTTATTTGACCTTCCAACTTGCTGAGCAGGTGGAGGGCAAGTCTTCTCGTGCGTGAATCATGCCTTACACATGAGTCTAAATACAGGATTTTATTAATCATCGGGACTTCCTTTCCAGGTGCCTCTTCTGATGGCATCTCTTTTACGTTCCATGGCATCGAGAATGATTTTTCTGATTCTCAACGACTTGGGTGTGACTTCAAGGTATTCGTCTTCCCTAATGTATTCCATACATTCCTCTAACGACATCTTTACAGCCGGCGCAATGTTCATTTTATCTTCCGAGCCTGATGCACGCATATTCGAGAGTTTTTTCGTTATGCAGACATTGCAGACGATATCGTTGGCATGGATATGTTCACCTATGACTTCACCTTCATATACTTCCTCGTTTGGTTCGACGAAGAATTTGCCTCTTTCCTGCAGGTTGTTGAGCGAGTAAGGGATGGCGGTACCGGTTTCCTTGGCTATAATGGCACCGAGACGGTTATTGCCGATGTCGCCTTTCCAAGGCTGGTAGCTGTCAAAATTATGGGACATGATGGCTTCTCCCTCTGAAAGGGTAAGGATAAGGTTTCTCAGTCCCATCAAACCTCGTGAAGGTATGTTGAAAACCATATACAACCGGTCGTTTTTGGTTTCGATGGATTTGATTTCACCTCTGCGTTCGGTGATTTTTGCGATGATTTTGCTGCTGAAATCCTCAGGAGTGATAATGGTCAGCTCCTCTATAGGCTCGCAATCGACGCCGTCAATATTCTTTATGACGACTTTCGGTTGTCCAACCTGCAATTCGAAGTTCTCACGTCTCATGGTCTCGATAAGGATGGACAGGTGGAGCACTCCACGGCCATAAACAAGATAGGAGTCAGGTGAATCGGTGTCTTCGACTCTAAGGGCAAGATTCTTTTCAGTTTCCTTGTAAAGACGTTCCCTGATATTTCTGGAAGTAACATATTTGCCTTCCTTGCCGAAGAATGGCGATGTGTTGATGGTGAAAAGCATGCTCATGGTCGGCTCATCAACCTTGATTGGCTTCAAAGGCTCCGGATTGAGTTCATCGCAGATGGTGTCACCAATTTCAAAGCCGTCAACCCCAAGTATCGCGCAGATTTCCCCGGCATCAACAGGAGTCTTGATTTTTTCCTTGCCAAGTCCTTCAAATACATATAGTTCCTTAATCTGCGACTTGCTCTGTGTGCCATCGCGTCTGACAAGAGTGACGTTCTGACCAGCCTTAAGACTGCCGCGGTGCAGTTTGCCGACTGCAATTCTTCCAACGTAAGACGAATAATCCAATGAAGTAATCATCAGCTGCAAGTTGCCTTCCTCAACGGTTGGTGCAGGGACGTCTTCAATGATTTTATCCATCAGATAGGAAATGTCGTTGGCGGGGTTTTTCCAGTCAGGTCCCATCCAGCCTTGTTTTGCAGAGCCATATACAGTCGTGAAGTCGAGCTGGAAGTCGTTGGCGCCAAGATTATACATGAGGTCGAACACATCTTCCTGTACTCCTTCAGGATTGCAGTTTGGCTTGTCAACTTTATTGATGACAACAATGGGTTTCAGGCTGAGTTCGAGGGCTTTCTGAAGCACGAACCTTGTCTGCGGCATCGGACCCTCAAAAGCGTCAACCACTAACAGCACCCCGTCAGCCATATTGAGGATTCTCTCCACCTCGCCGCCGAAATCACTGTGGCCGGGTGTGTCTATAATGTTTATTTT
>CALFIZ010000017.1 GCA_937877575.1 uncultured Marinilabiliales bacterium
AATATCCGACTGCTCGTATAGAAAAATGCTCTTCCCCACATGCGGAAGTCGGGCAACAAAATTAGGACTGTAGTTAAGACTGCTCATCACATCGGTGGCGGGAAGGAGTTCATGGGTCGTAGGGTTATAGTCATAAAATAGTATTATCTGATATGGATCATTATAACTGACAGCCAGCAACTTATGTCCATTTGTCCTGCTCCAGCAGAACATTTCCATCCATAAGTCAAAGTTACTAATCATTTTGCATCCAATGTATCCGTGGTTCCTGTCTATCGACCATGTGTCAACATAATCAACAGGTATTTCATCAGGATGCAGAATCAGATTACTGCCTGTCTGCGTTATTATATATGGATATTTTTCGGAATAGGCAAGCCAGAAATCAGCGATGTCAGGACTTTCAACCTTATCGGGTATTCTGATGGTATCATTTATCCATACATTGCTTATCAGCTCGGACTGGGGTTTGTAGTTTTTGCCATAAACATCTAATGATTTCACTATTTCCGTTTCATACTTTCGGAATGACGGTTCGGATTTGATATCGTAACTATAGACTATTGTGGCATAAAATGAATCATACCATATAGTGCGTCTTATAAAGAAGTTGTTCAGTTGCTTGCCTCTGATGGTGTATTCTCCGATGACAGCCTGAAATGGCAGGGTGTTTATATCCGAGTTATAGACCTCTGTTTTATTTCTCTTGAGTCTCAGCAGTTCATCGTCATATTCCTGCTGGAGACTTTTGTTGTTGTTAATTCCGCCATAAACACTAATCAGACTGTGTCCGTCTTTAGATATAAATCGTTGGCCATCAGCTTCTTCACTTCTTTTTATTGGTGCAAAGACATCAGCCGGATACTCAAATGTGAAGTCGAAATATTCATTTGCATACAAGTCCCAATCGGCTTCCTGGGACCATGTCAGCAAAGGTGTTAAAAGACACAATATAAAAGGAAGAATTCTGTTCATGGTATGTTATTTAAACAATTCTTCTGCAATTTTTGAATACCCTGCATTATTTGGGTGAAGTCCGTCAATGAACAGATTCTCATCTATTTTGCCGTTTGATGAAAGTAACTTGTCACCTACATCAATGAATAAAAAACCATGTTCTGTGACAGCTTTTGAAAGCATATTGTTGATTTCGGATATTCTCTTCTCTTTGTTCCGACGCGGATATATAGCAACGAATTTTATTTCTGCCTTTGGCTGTCGTTCACGGATTTCTTCAAGGAGGAAGATAATGCCTTCGACTATATCTTCATCGCTGTCGAACGACAGGTTATTAGTGCCGATATTTATAAGAATTTTGTCGGCTTCATAGCCGTCAAGTTCACCATGATATATACGCCAGAGGACATTCTGGATGTAATCCCAACCGCAGCCCATGTTTCTGTAATTGGCAGGCTTCAGGTGTTTATCCCATGTTTCTTTACCGTTTTCAGTGGAATGACCGTATGCCCAATAATGTGTTATTGAATTGCCGATTATCACATTTACAGGCGGATTTGAAATGTTCTGACGCAATATGTCTTCATGTCGTTCAGTCCAGTTATACATATACGGTTCACGCATTTGTTTGACCGGTATTGTGACCGGTTTTTCACCAATTGGCATCTTCAACAGATTACGCAGAAAGGCTTCATGGCGTGCGGCAAGCATCATCATGCCATAATCGCTTGGATGCAGTCCTTCCACTGTCGTTTCAGGTGTAAACATGATGCTGTCAAAAGTCATAAAGTGAATGTCTTTGTACATCTCCTTCAGAGTTTTGTAGGCTCTACGTGCGGCACGGCGGTAAGTTTCACCTTCATCCTTGTATTCTTTCTGAGTCTGTTCGCGGCTTGTGCCGGCCTCATCGACAATGACAATGGGGGCATCGTGTTTCTGACGAATATTGTTCACGGCATTCATCAGTAGTGTAACTTGTTCATCTTCAGTGAAATTACCAAGATTATAAGAACAATCGAGAAGGTATGCGCAGGCATCTATTTCATTGATGAAATCAATCATACTCTCATCAAGAGTTCCGTTCCCCGAAAAACCGAGATTAACCAATGGGATGTCAAGGTGACGCGAAACAATTGTGGTCCATGCATTTGCAGGACGTGAGGCACAAGCACCCTGGGCTATGGATGTCCCGTAAACTACAATTGGCTTTTCCAATCTCGCTGGAGCAAAGGTGAATTCGGCATTTTCCAACACTCCGATTTCCATCCATGTCACTTCGTTGTATAAAGGCAGATAAAGATGGTATTCGTGAAGTAATGAAACGTCCAAATCTTTGTAAATAAACACTATAGTGTCGTTAAAAGAGAAACTGTGACCAATGTCCCGCCATGTTCCGTCCTTGTCTGTCCATAGCAAGTCAACGCCTGAGACACCGGTTGCAGGCATGTGTGACATTGCTTTGCCGCCACTGACTGTATATCGGATTGTTATCTCCGCTGAATTGCTGTAAAAATTTATTCCGAGACCGGCGGAATTATTTGATAGTTTCCATACAGGTGGCCTTACTGTCCCCTTCGCACGATCGGGTAGCCGATGATAGATGTTTTTCATCTCATCAAAAAAACCGCAGTTTTGAACGCACTGATAATCAGATTGTTGTGGGTTAAACCATTTTATCTGGCCGATGCCTACGTATGAAATGATGCACAGCAGAAATGCTGAAACTAATAATCTTGCTGAGGATTTCATTGTGAATAGATTATTTGCAAAGATAATATTTATTGTGAAATAACCCTACTGCGAGGGACATATATCAAAGATTATTGACAACAATCAAAAAAAATTTTTAAAAATATCGTTGTTTTAGAAAAAAGTATTACCTTTGCAGCGCAAACAGAAAAGGAAATCTGGATGCAATAAGCGGAAGTAGCTCAGTTGGTAGAGCACGACCTTGCCAAGGTCGGGGTCGCGAGTTCGAGTCTCGTCTTCCGCTCTTTTTTATGCCCGAAATTTTCCATGTCCTCCGATAGTGTTTCACCAGTTGACAACGTCACACGCGATATTCCATTATGTGATGATAAATCATGCATCCGTGATGACAGCCGTAAATACGCTTTGGTCACCGGTGCCAGTTCGGGAATAGGACTCCAATATGCCCGCCAACTTGCACAGAGAGGTTATAACCTGCTGATTGTCAGTAATGAAAGCGGCATTCATTCCTGTGCCAAGGAAATTGAAGAGGAATCCAGCGTTGATGTGATAGCGCTTGAACGTGACCTTGCAACTCAGGATGCCGCAAAAGAACTCTTCGATTACTGTACTGACAACAACATTGAAATCGAAGTGCTCATCAACAATGCAGGTGTTTACCGCAACAGTGACTTCCTTGATACTGATGAAAATTTCAACCGGCAGATTCTCAATCTTCACGTCTTCACACCGTCTATGCTGATATATTACTTCGGAAAAGATATGCGGTTGCGACACAAAGGTTATATTCTCAATATGAGTTCCATTACTGCCGATATAGCAGTTCAAAGACTTTCAACTTACAGTGCCACAAAGAGTTACATCAGGAATTTCAGTCGTTCCGTTCATATAGAATTGAAAAAGGAAGGTGTTTATGTCACTGCGGTATGTCCCGGTGCCGTATCCACCAATCTTTATAACCTCAGTGACAGTGCAAGGAAGACCGGTCTGAGGCTCGGTTACATGGTTACCCCTGAGAAACTTGCTCAAAATGGGCTGAATGCCATGTTCAGAGGCAAATGGCGCATTACTCCCGGAATCATCAATCACATAGGCGTCTTCCTAATCAAACTGATTCCAACCTGGATGTTGCGGATAGTCAGAAAATCAGGGTTGTACTAAAAGCTATGAGATTTCTTGCTGTGGGAAATCTCATAAAAGCTTGTTAGTTTTCAATTATATTGACTATCAGCACAATGTCGAGAATGTTGATGTAACCGTCGGCATTGACATCAGCGCTGTCGAAATTGATTCCGGTTCCATCAACCATGTAGGCTATTATGGCCTGTATGTCCTGAACGTTGACTACTCCGTCGGAATTGGCGTCACCTATTGGATACATTTCCATAATAGGCAGATATGTAACTGTGCCGAGACTCGGGTCGTCGCTGTGGTCATAGATGACTTCCGCTGCAAAGGCAGGGTCGTTTGAACCCCAGTAATTGCCTATTGCTGTCATGTCGCTGAATGCGTTGTTGTAGAGTGCGTATGTGACTCCGCCGTTACCGTTGTTGTAGATGACATTCTGACCGAAATCATCTGCAGTACCCATGTCAATGTTATGGTAATAGATTGCCGTTATTCCCCACAGGTTGCCGGTGATGATATTGCGTCTGAGTGTGGCAATGTTAGTCGTTGCTGTACCATAGATGCTTATTCCGCTTCCACCGTTCATCGGGTTTGTTTCCAAATTGTTGTCAATGAATAAGTTGTCGTAAATCCACGTTTCAATGGTCGGTCCGGTTTGTGTGTAACCGTAACGGTTGTTGAATACATTGTTGTTGAATATTTGGGCTTTGGTGTTGCCTACATTCATCAGGTTGGCGATAGCTATGCCGCCGACCATGGTGCCGTTGAGGCCTTCAATGGTGTTACCGATGATTTTAATTGTGTCGCCGTTGGAACATGGACCAAGGTTGAGTTGCGGATTGTTGCTGTTTTCGGTGACATTGTTGTAGAAGTAGCTGTTATAGATTTTCGGTGCGCCGAATATGTTGGCTCCGGAACCTATCGCTGCTCCCTGGTTGTCATGGAAATAACAGCTTTCAACGACCGGACTGCAGTTGAAATACAGCAGGGCATAACTTGTGAATGATTTGTTGAAATAGCCGAATTCGCAGTTTTCAAAGGTTATTGACGGGGTTTCGGAAACTCTTATGCCGCCGCCGTTCTGAAAGTTTATGTTTTTTACGACATTGGTTTCGGTTGAGGCGTCGAATTTGATTTTGAAATGGCCGTTACCGCCTGTCAGAAGAGCCTTGTCTAATCTGTCGTCGCTTGTTACGCCACCAGCTATTGTGAGTTGGATGCCATTGTTGAATGTGACTGTCTCAAGAGATACGTCAAAATTCAGGAAGTCTCCTGCTGAGATGGTTATATCCTCTACAACGTTGAAGTTGCCGTCGGATGTTTTTACAACTGCTCCGTTGCTGACAGAGCTTAGGTTGTCGAATGTGTAGGTTGTGCCGTTGCCCGGACTGACCCATTGGGCTTCTGCCGATAATATCATTGCCGCAGCGATGATTGATGTGATGAATCTTTTCATAATGTGTGATTTTAATTTTAAAGTTATTATTACTGTTTAATGTCTTATGTGGGTTATCAGATGTGCCGATAGTGTGGGTGCTTGCGGCTGAGTGATTACCATTTCCCGCCGGCGCCGCCGCCACCGCTGAAACCGCCGCCACGGAAACCTCCACTTCCACCGCCAAAGCCGCCAAAGCCACCGCCATTATTTCCTGAACCACTGCTGACAACTATTCTCGGAATCCTAACAGTCTTATATTTTCTGTCATGGCAGCATGCACATTCGTAAGTGTATCTCTTTTCACCATCATTAAATGTTGTGGCTTGAACTACTGTCTGAGAGTGAGTCATTCTCTTTGCCCTTGCCCCGCAATTATTGCATTCAGAATATATTGAGTATTTGGTGCCATGCACCGTGTAGATGATGGTATGTCCGTTATCGCACTTGTAAACTCTGTGAAAAATGCTTCCTATTTTGTCTTCCGTCAACTGGACGTCTGTAAGTACGTATTCATTACCTTGGGTCATCTTATGTGTCATGCCACCGCATTTGGGACATTTTTCGGCCTCTTTCTTATACTTCTTTTCCTGGTTTGAAAAATAAGAATAATATGGTATCCCAACTAAAGGACTTAAAGCCATGTAAACTTTTGACTGGAGAGAGTTCTTAATCTTGCCGTAATTCAGATAATAGTCGAGCGGAGTGCTTGAAATGCTCTTTATTTTACTGATAGCCTGTGTGTTACGCATCAAGGCCGCAAATGCCCAATATGCAAGCAGTGCAACGAGTCCCATTGTAAGATTGTTATGTCCAATTATAGGAACTGCAATTATCGGAGCATAACACGATAAGAAATGGCTCATGCCTTTCCCTTCCCAGATATTGAGTTTGTTGTAGTTATCTACTTTGATTTCCATCTTGTCGCTATTTATGCCGACAAGTGAATAGTTGCTTTTGTTGGATGATTTCTTTTTGCTTTTGTCTTCTGTTGTTTCAAACCCTCCGAAAATCAAACCTAAAATTGCAACAACCATGAATCCGGTGTTACTTACAGTGTTGGTTTTTTTCGATCTGTAATTCATGTAGTATTGGTCGTCTGTTGCAAATTTGTATAACTCTTGCGAAACATTGTACAGACCGCCATAGTAGTCACCCTCCCTGAATTTCGGGACTATTTCGTTACGTCCAACCTGACTTAAAAAGGCATCGGTGAATTTTTCTTCAGCGCCGTATCCTGTAATAAACTGCCAATCATGAGATTCCATCACAATCAGAAGCAGGATGCCCCTGCCTTCGTAGCCGAGTTTCCATGTGTTGTAGAGCTCTAAAGCAAAATCGAATGCTGAATAATCCGTACTTATCTTATCCAAAATCACTATTGCATATTGGACATTTGCTTCTAAATTCATGTTCTGTGCTATCCCGTTAAGAGATTCCATCTGCTGTTGTGTCAAATAATTAAGGGGATCATAGTGATATTGTGTACTGTCAACCGTATAAGGGTCAGTTATTTTTTTAGGATTCCATACGATAGAGCTGTTCCTCTGTGGCACTTCAACATTCTGACTTCCTGTCTGAGTCTGATTTTCCTCCTGCTGAATCTGACCTTCTTGCTCCGTGTTGTCCGAATTTGTATATTTTTCAGGATTTTCAAGTCGGTCTATGATGTTTTCTATTGCCTGTTCAATGCTGTGTCCTTCCTGTGCCTGAACAGTGTAGCCAAACAGGAAGGAAAGCAGAATGAATGCTGAGATGAAGAATTTCCTCATGGATTTCATGGATTGTTATTCGATAATAAATTCATCCTTGTCAATATTCTGGTTTATCTTTTTATCTGATACGGAATAAGTTATATTTGTATCGATAGCATCAACCAGTGTCAGTTCGTTTATTGAGCAGTCATTTTTGCTGTATTTTAAAGTCATTTTCTTATATCCCTTCGACAGCTTTTGGTCGTTGCTTGTCAGAATAAAAATATGATTGTTTTTGTCGGAAGAGTACTCAATTGAACCATTGTATGTTGCGAGGATGGCATTGATGTCACCGTGCATTGCATTGATGAGAATGTTTTTGAGTTCTTTGTATTCATTATTTTTTGAAGCATCCACTTTGTGGGTTTTGCCTAATGCAGCAACATAAATCTTGTCTCCATTGATTTTGAATGTTTCCACAGGCTTTGAATAAAAGATGGCGAGGTTGTTGTCCTGAATAAGTACAATGCCATTGGAAACTATTTCGTTTTTTACCATGGCAAGTTTTTTGGTCCTTGTCATCGTTCCCTGTAAAGTGTTGATTTTAGTGTTGTCGGCTTTGATTTTATTGATTATTGCATCATTTGGTGTGTTCTGAGCGTTAACGGACAGAATGCCGAATAAGATGATAAGTGCTAAGTGGATTTTGCGTTTCATGATTTAGTTTTTTAACTTTTGCTTAAACGATCACTACATTTTGCAATAATCTTGCCAGTGCGTTTGTTCTTGGCAAGAATCTTGAAAATAAGCGGTTGTAGGGTATAGGTGGTCAATATTGTTGAAGCCATGCCAATGAGAGTTACACCGCCCACCGATGAAATGGCGGAATGGCTTGCGAACATCAGGGATATACTGCAGATTATCAGCGCCATAGCACTGAAAAGGATTGCTGTCTTATGGAATAACAACAGATTTGTGTCGGTATTTCTGTTGCTTTCAACGAGACCGTCCATGATGAAGATACTGTAGTCAATACCGACACCGAAAATCAGTGATGAAACCACGATGTTTATCAGGTTGAATTTTATTCCGATTATACCCATGATACCAAGCGTGGTGTACCAGCTGACAAACATTGGGAGGAAGGCCAGCAATGCGAGCAGGATGCTCCTGAAATGAGCCAAAAGTATGATTAGCACGAAGATGACGGAAATATACAATATCGTGTTGAAGTCATTGTTTATTATTGAAACCATGTCTGTGGAATAGAACATAGGGTCAAGTACTATGAAATGTTCCTGGTCTTTTGCAATGTAGTTTTCCGTATCAAAAGTGAACTCATATTTTTCATCAGCCTGTACAGGGGTGAATATCATGTATGTATTGCCGCATTTCTCGGCTATGTTTGACATTATGGATTTCGGGAGCAGGTCTGACTCAAGGATGTTTACCGGCTTGTATTCGGCATTGATGACATTGTGGAATGGAGTGAAGAACTCGGGTTCGAAGCCGTAGCTAATGGCAGCTTTTGAAACCATCGAGGTTATCCTTTCCTTATTATCTTCTGTCCAGAAACTGTTCCATCTGTCAATGCGTTTCTGTTGTTCGTCTGTAGAAACAAATAAAGACCCTGCCTTGCCGAAATTGTGAATATGTCCGGCTTCCTGGGCTTTTGCAAGCATTTGGCAGTTTTCCTGATAGCGGTAAATGGCAGAATCAAGCGAAGTTGCTGTAGTCGCGTAGTATTTTGTGTAATATCCCGGAGTGGTTTTCTCTTTCAGAAACTGTTGTGAATACATCATCATCGGGTCTTTGTATTCGATATTGCGTAAATCGTTGTCAAACTGTACGTTACGTTGGGCAAACAGGCAGATAGCGAATAGGATTATGATGACAATGGAAATCCATTTTCTGTCTTCTATAGGATAACTGTTGATTTTGTTCAGAATACGGAAAGATTTCTTTGAGTAAACTTCCGTTCCTTTTGTAAAGAATTGTGGCTGGAAAATGATGCAGGTAAAAGCGCAGCCTATAAGAACCAATGATGCGAACAGTCCGAAATCTCTCAGCAGTTCCGAAGAAGTGAACATTAATGCCATGAAAGCACCTATGGTGGTGATGCAGCTCAGGAAAATCGGCATTGTCTGGTCTTTCACCACTGTAAGAGCATTACCTGTGTGTTTGAAGTGAGTTAGGACATGTATGCTGTAACTTAGTCCTACCGCAAGAATCAACACCCCTATGCCGAGTGCGAGAAACGACATTATCCCTTTTATGAAATACATTATCGTAAGTCCGAATACTGTTCCGAACACAATAGGGAAGAGTATGGAGAATATGGTGTGTAATGGTTTCCTGAAACAAAAAATAATAATTATCATGATGATAATCAGTGAACTGCCGATGGTCATTATAATGTCTCTGATTATATGGCTTGAGTTGTCGGAACCTTCAATGGGCGCACCATGATACACGATTTTGACATTAGGATAGGTTTCCTTGAATTCTTTGGTCAGATACTTCATGTCATTGACCATCACTCGTGCAAATTTTGATTCAAAGGAATTGAAATTCGGGGAAATGAATGCTATTGCCGATGAGGAGTCTGGTGTGAAGAAGAAATTGTCAATCATGGTATAGTTACCCCCTAACCCGTCTTGGATTATGCCGGCTTTTTCCATGAAAACATCTTGGAAGCCGACAGGGTCGTTGGCTATAATCGGAAGATAAGCCGCTCCCGCTTCGGTGGATAGCAGTTCGAGGTTCTGTGCCATCCGGATGTTAATGTTTTCCTCAGTACACAACTCTTCAAGTTTGGTGAAATCAGTGCTATCGATGAACGATGGAATGTTTTCAAAAAGAAAGGTGAAAAGAGAAGGAATCATTTCATCGTCAAGTTTGTATAAAATGTTGTCGATGAGATGATGGGTTGAGTCCTTTTCCATAAGTTGTTCCGAAAAATCCTGGGCGGCGGCTTCTAATTCATCAAAGGAGCAGGAGTCGTTGTCTTTTATGAAGAGTACGAAAACCTTGTCTTTGACCTTAACGTTGCCGAAGATGATATCACCCGTGGAACCGATATTTGAAGATGGAAGGATTTTGGAGACATCTTCCTCATATTTCATCTTGCTTGCAAAGAAACACAGTGCAATGAAAATTATTGGCAGAAGAATGTGGAAAAAAGTCTTGTGTGATTGGAAATATTTATAGATATTTGTAGATAGTTTTATCATAACATATTTATTGCCAGTATATTACTGTTACCAATAATGTGGTTAATAAAACGACAAAAGTAGTAATTTTTTAGTTATACTGTGAATATTTCCAACAATTCTTCTTTCCCTTTTTCATTTCTGCTTTTAGGAGCAAGGCTCAAGCAATCTGGTCGATTGTCCAAACAAAGGCTCTTATGCCGACATCCTCGTTGCGTTTGTCGAGCTTGCGGACGTTTGACAGCACACCGTCAACGACCTCATTCGGAACAACGGTCAGCACTGCCGAATTCATCTCCGGCCAGGTATGCGTCCCGCGATGCGGTTCGCCGTTGACGCTGCCGCGTCCCTGAACGTTTTCAATGAATGTGAAGCCTCTTATGCCCATTTCGTCAAGCATATATTCTATACGCTCTGTATCAGCCTGATTGAATATTATTAATATAGCTTTCATCTTTAATGCTTGTTTTCTATCAGTTTTTCAGTGGGAGCATTGAATGTGCTCATGTCAACCTGCTCCATGTCATCGTCTAATCCCATGAAATAGAATTTTTTACGATTCTTTGCGCTTTTGTCGCGTTCGCCTTTGCGAGCCATGATGCTGTAAAGAATAGGTACGAGATACAGCGTTATGAATGTGGATACAACCATACCGCCGATGACGACGATGCCCAGCGGTCTCCACATTTCCGAACCTTCGCTTGTGCTCAATGCCATAGGCACCATGCCGAGGATGGTCGTGATGGCTGT
>CALFIZ010000018.1 GCA_937877575.1 uncultured Marinilabiliales bacterium
ATCTCATACAAACATGTGATTACCAGAGTGTCTTCTGAAACCGATATGTCATTGACGGCATCAAACTGCAGGTTTTTGCTGAAATAACTCCAGTCGCTTCCATTGAAAACGAGCAGGGTGTCGCTGTTGAAAACGGTGGACTTGACATTGGCTATAAGATTCGAATTGTAATATTCAACTTCATTGAATTGCGAGGTGGCATGAGGCATATCCTCAATCTTATGCCAGTTTACATAATTCGACAGGTTGTCACCGGCATTTGCGATGTACAGGCCGTTGTCGCTTGCAGCTATAAATGACTGAATGTTATCCATATACGCAAAATCAAGCACGTTGACGTATGTGCCGTTGTCGCCGATATAATAAGTGTCTGCAACTTCACGTTTTTGGAGGTCGATGACCACGATTCCGAAACCGCAGCTCAAATAAGCGTACCTGTCTTTGAGAAATATTTTGTTGATGGTCTTGTTGCCTACGATGTTGCTCCTGTAAATGTCATTCATGTTGTATATTTTTCCGTCAACCAGCAAGTCCAGGTTGGCATTGGAATAAGCTATCAGCAGCGTTTTGTAATTGGTGCTGTACCTGATACAGGTTATGCCTATGTCGGACAGATAGTTTATTTTGGAATAGATATCTATCAGCCCAGTGGCCTTGTTGTAGGATAAAAGGCTGTATTTCGATGCGGCATAAACGGTTCCGTTGTAGTCGGACGCCACCGAAGTCATTGCATTGTACGGGAAATGACCGCGCCAGTTGCCTATGCTTACCGTTTCCTGTGCGGTGGCAGCGAAGAAAACCGTCAGAATTGACAAGGTTAGTATTATTTTTTTCATAGCCGGCTTTTTATCTTAGTTCTGTGGATAGTTGAGGGTTATTTCTACATTGCCGTTGAATTGTTTCATCGGCGGATTATATTTCCTTATGGTTACAGACGCCTCCATTATTGCAGGGAATTCATTTACAACGGCATCCATTATTTTTCTTGCGAGATGTTCCATCAGGTTCACCGGCTCCGAAAAAACCTTGACTATAAGTGCATGGACTTTGGAATAGTCAACCGTGTCGGTGATGTCATCACTGATTTCGCTTCTTGAAGTGTCGAATTTCATGACGAAATCGATGGAATAATCGGTTCCGACTTTCCTTTCCTCCGGCAGACAGCCGTGGTATCCCCATAGTTTTATGTCGCGTAATGCTATTGAATTCCTGTTCATTGGGACGTCAGTATTTCTTTATATATTCTGCAAAAGTACTATTTTTTGGGTAATAATTAACCTTATTTGAAAAATTAGTAATATGTTTGCAGTTTAAATTCATGTAGAGGAAACATTATGGCGATATTTTTTAAGAGAAATAATCTGAGAAAGCTGAATTGGATTTCGATTTTCAAGGTGCAGGGTGCCCTTTGGCTTTTGGAAGGTGCTCTGATGCTTTTGACTATGATAGTCTGTGCGATATACGATGACCGGTCACTTGATTTGTCCCAGCTTTACAATCCGCAATACGGTTTCACGGCATTGTTCGTATCGGCTATGATTGCCATTGCAGTGGGAATAATCCCGTTTTTCTTTCATAGCGATAAAGTCAGGTCTCTCGGAAAACGCGAAGGTGTTCTGATTATTGTCATGGGCTGGCTGACGATAACATTAGGCGGCTGTCTCCCGTTCTTGTTCAGCGGTGCTACTCCCGATTTCACCGATGCCTTCTTTGAGTCCATGTCGGGGTTTACCTCTACCGGCGCTTCCGTCATCGATGATTTGGAGTCCATCTCCCGCGGTGTCCTTTTCTGGCGGAGCCTGATTGCATGGATCGGCGGCATGGGAATCATAATCATCATCATGTCAGTGGCCATGATCCCTTCCCTTGGTATCAGCGGCTTTCTGCTTTACACGGCTGAGTCCACGGGTGTCCTGAAAACCCATCCGCGTCTTAAGGAAACTGCAAGAGGCCTGTTTGCGGTGTATTTGGCTCTGACCGTTTTATGCGCCTTTGCCCTGTATCTGTGCGGATTGTCACCTTACGATGCCATTTCACATTCATTCACGACCATATCCACATGCGGGTTTTCCACGTTCAACACAAGTGTGATGCTGTTCACCCCTTCAATGCAGTATGTGATTATTTTCTTTATGATAATCTCTTCCATGAGTTTCAACTCCCTGTATTTCATCTTGTCTTTCAAGTTCAAAAAGAAGAATCTTATTTCCGAAGAAAGCAAGGCGTTTCTGATTATTATCGCCGTGGCCACACTCTATATCTTTGTCTCCCTGATGTTGTCGCAATACAATAGCGGCGACCCGGCATCAAAGGTATTCAGGGATTCTTTGATGGAGGTGGTATGCACTCTGACCACAACCGGCTTCAGTTCGGTGAATTATCTTTTGTGGCCTTCACATATCTGGTTTGTCCTGTTCCTGCTGTTCTTTATCGGAGGCTGTTCCGGCTCCACGGCAGGCGGTGTCAAAATAGTGCGTTATATCATACTTGTGAAGAATTCCTTTACCGAAATGAAACACCAGATTCACCCGCAAGCCGTTATGCCTGTCAGATATAACAAGGAAGCGGTGCCTCAAAACACCATCTACAGTATCCATGCATTCTTTATTCTCTATATTCTCGTGTTCGTCGCCGGAGCTCTTGCCTTTGCAATGATGGGACTGGATTTTGAGACCTCTATGGGTATTTCAATCGCATCCCTTGGCAACATCGGACCCGGCATCGGTGCAGTAGGTCCCGACAGCACGTACTCTTTCCTGCCAGCCATCGGCAAGTGGCTTTCGGTGATTTTGCAGTTTGTGGGACGTCTCGAACTGTTTATAGTCCTAATAATTTTCAATAAATCTTTCTGGGTCAAATAAAATAATTATTTTTGCAGATTATGAATCAGGAGGAAAAATTCACACATAGCCGGCTTGTATCTTCCTATAGGGGAGTGATTATAAGTATCAGCGTGATGCTGTATCTTCTCGGATTGCTGCTTGTTTTCATAGCCAATACCAACTCGTTGCTTAACAACGTGAAGGAAAACATCGGTATTGAAGTCATTGTCAAGGACTTGTATGATGAGGATGAACTGAGATTCAACATACGGCAGCTGTATCTCAAACCTTTTACAAAACAGGTGATTCTCACTACCAATGAAGAGGCTGCAAAAGACCTTGCAGACAGACTTGACGAGGATTTCGTGGGCTTTATCGGCTATAATCCGCTGCCTACAAGTTTCGAACTGAAAGTGCATTCGGAGTATGCAAATCCCGACAGTCTGAAAATGATTGAAACGTATCTCGGCAGCCAGAAATATGTCAAGTCCGTCTCCACACAGGAACAGATTATCAGAAGACTTAACAATTCCCGTAAAAGCACAAGCTCCATTCTTTTCGGATTCGTTCTTATCATGGTTCTGATTGTAATCGTGGTCATACATAGCACTATGAAACTGACTGTATATGCCAACAGAAACATAATCAAAACCATGCAGACCATAGGAGCCACAACGGGTTTCATCAGAATGCCTTATATCAAAAGAAGCCTTTATCAGGCAGTGCTCGGGGCGACATTCGCAGTGATAGCGCTGATGCTGACCCTTTTGATAATGGTTAAGTTCATGTATTCCGACTTCGAAATCCTGCTCCGACTGAAAGACATCATCGGTATAGTTGTGATAATCTATGTCTTCGGACTGGTTATCACGCTCTTCACTTCTGTTTTCGCTATAAACAAGTATTTGGATATTAGGAAAAAAATATTGTATTAATATGAAAGACAACAAATTAAGTAAACCTGACTTTGTTTTCGGTAAGAAAAACTATATACTCTTTTTTATAGGCCTGGCCCTAATGTTGATAGGCTATGTCCTTATGACCGGCGGCGGCTCGGACAACCCTGAGGTGTTCAACGAAAAGATGTTTGACTTCAGAAGACTTACCCTGTCGCCTTTATGTATATTGGTCGGTATAGTGTTTGAGATATTCGCTATTTTTTACAAATCGAAAAAGGAAGAATAATGAGTTGGTGGCAGGCTTTGTTATTGGGGCTTATTCAAGGGTTGACGGAATTTCTGCCGGTGAGCAGTTCCGGTCATCTCGAGTTGGGGAAGGCCCTGTTGAATGTTGAGATTTCCGAAAACCTCCTTTTCACCGTGGTTGTCCATATCGCTACGGTTTTGAGCACCATTGTCGTCTTCAGGAAGGAAATAGGCAGACTGTTTGCCGGGTTTTTTTCAAAAGGTAAGAATGACGACAAGTCTTTCGTGTGGAAACTGTTGCTTTCGGCAGTGCCTGTCGCATTGGTTGGCTTCCTGTTTAAGGATTATGTCGATGTCCTCTTTGACGGAAGAATACTTCTCGTGGGATGTATGCTTCTTGTCACGGCTGCATTTCTTGCGGTCAGTTATTTCGTGAGAAAAGGTGATAGGGAAATCGGCTGGCTTGACGCTCTGATTATAGGGGTGGGGCAGGCTGTTGCAGTGATGCCGGGTCTTTCACGTTCAGGCACCACCATTGCTACAGGCATGATGTTGGGCAACAAGCCGTCGGGTCTTGCAAAGTTTTCGTTCCTCATGGTCATAATTCCCGTTCTCGGTGAAATGTTCCTCGATTTGATTAAAGGAGATATATTTGCAGCTGCGGGTTCGATAGGCGCTATCCCTTTGTCGGTCGGCTTTCTCGCCGCTTTCTTGTCAGGACTGTTTGCCTGCAGGTGGATGATAAAACTCGTTTCGAAAGGCAAATTGATATGGTTTGCCGTATATTGCGTTGTAATCGGCATCATTGCAATCATCTGTGGATTATAACATGACTGAAAACCCTGATTTCGAGAGAGGTGAAATCCTGCTCTTCGACAAGCCGTACCATTGGTCGTCCTTTGATGTGGTGAACAAGGTGCGTATTTCCATAAAGCATTATTGCCACAAAAAAATCAAGGTGGGTCATGCCGGTACACTTGACCCGCTTGCAACCGGTCTCGTCATAGTATGCACCGGTGCCTATACCAAGCGCATTGAGGAAGTGCAGGGCGAAGACAAGGAATATACAGGGACTTTCACCCTTGGTGCAACCCGTCCGTCTTTCGACAAGGAGTCGGAAATCGACAATGTGTATGATTATTCCCACGTGACGCCTGACGGTATAATCAGGACGGCTGCCGAGTTCGTGGGCGAGCAGATGCAGGTCCCGCCTGTTTTTTCAGCCATTAAGATAGAAGGGGTGCGTGCCTATAAGTTCGCCCGCAGCAATGATGCTGGAATAGAAAAGAAAATGCAGCCCCGCAGAATCAGAATCAATGAATTCGAAATAACCGGAATCAACCTGCCTGACGTGAATTTCCGAATCCTCTGCAGCAAGGGCACATACATTCGCTCCCTTGCCCGCGACTTCGGACAGAAACTCGGCTGCGGTGCATACCTTGAGGAACTCCGTCGTACCGCAATAGGAAATTTCCGCGTGGAAGATGCGTATGATGTGTTTGAATTTGATGAAATCCTGAATTCAAAAAATAATTCTTGACAAATTACAGGATTTGTATTACCTTTGCGACCTAATTTATACGCAGTTTTTTTCGATTTTTTTCAGAGATAAAAGATTACAGGTCAACAACATACGTATATGAAACTATCACAATTCAAATTTAATTTACCCGAAAACCTTATCGCTCTTGAACCTACTTATTACAGGGATGAGGCCCGCCTCATGGTTCTGGACAGAAAAAAACAGACAATCGAACATAAGCTTTTTAAGGATCTTGTAGATTATTTTGAGGACGGCGACTTGCTCCTGCTCAATGACACCAAAGTTTTTCCTGCCATGCTCGAAGGTGAGAAGGAAAAAACAAGAGTTAAAATCAAAGTGTTGCTGCTCAGAGAGTTGAACTCCGATACAAGATTGTGGGACGTCCTTGTGGATCCTGCCCGCAAAATAAGAATAGGCAACAAGTTGTATTTCGGCGAAAATGACGATTTGGTGGCAGAAGTCATCGACAACACAACGTCAAGGGGAAGAACCATACGCTTCCTGTTTGACATGCCGTATGACCAATTCAAGAAAACCCTGTACGGTTTCGGCAAAACCCCGATTCCCGAACTGCTCCTGAAATACCGTGAAGTCAAACCTGAGGATGCCGACTGGTACCAGACAATCTATGCCAAGAGCGAAGGCTCCGTTGTGGCTCCTTTCACGGGTCTGCATTTCACCCGCGAACTTCTCAAACGTCTTGAAATAATAGGCGCTGACATCGCTACAGTCACCCTCCACTGCGGTCTCGGCAATTTCCGCAGAATCGATGTTGAAGACCTTACCAAACACAAATCGGACTCGGAGGAATTCAGGGTCTCGCGTGAAGTTGTCGAAAAGATTAACAACACAAAACATAACAGGCACAATATCTTTGCCGCCGGCACTTCCGTCATGAAATCACTCGAATCGGCAAGCACCATAGAAGGCCTTCTGAAACCTTACGACGGCTGGACAAACAAGTTCATATTCCCGCCATACGAATTCTCCGTAGCCAACAGGCTGATAACCAACTTCCAGATGCCATGTTCCCCTATGCTCATGATGACATGCGCTTTCGGCGGCTATGACTTTATCATGCACGCTTATAAGGTGGCAGTTGAGGAAGGATACAAATTCTTTGCATACGGTGATGCTATGCTTATCATTTAATTAGTTGAAACACTGTAATATAATAAATCATGGAAAATTATAAGATAAAAGATATAAACCTTGCCGACTGGGGTCGTAAGGAAATAGAGGCTTCGGAATATGAAATGCCGGGCCTGATGGCTCTCAGGGAAAAATATTCCAAACAACAGCCTTTGAAAGGTGCCCGTATAACCGGCTCCCTACACATGACAATACAGACTGCCGTCCTGATTGAGACACTCAAATCTCTCGGTGCCGAAATCCGCTGGGCAAGTTGCAACATATTCTCAACCCAGGACCATGCAGCTGCCGCAATCGCAAAGAGCGGTGTCAGCGTTTTTGCATGGAAGGGTGAGACTTTGGAAGATTACTGGCAGTGCACTCTCAACGCACTGTCATTCCCCAACGGTCTCGGCCCTAACCTGTTGGTTGATGACGGCGGCGATGCCACACTGTTGATTCACTGGGGTTACAAGCTCGAGGAAAATAAAGGTCAATGGGCTGATACTGAACTCAATAAGGAGGAATCAGTCATAGTCGGCCTGTTAAAGGAAACATATAAAACCGACCCTGACAAGTGGCACAGAATGGTCAAGGATATCCGCGGCGTTTCGGAAGAAACCACCACTGGCGTCCATCGCCTCTACAAGATGGCTGAAAACAAAAGCCTTCTGTTCCCTGCAATCAATGTAAACGATTCAGTTACGAAATCGAAGTTCGACAACTTCTACGGCTGTCGTGAATCTCTTGCCGACGGCATAAAACGTGCAACCGACATAATGCTCGCCGGCAAAGTCGTTGTGGTCTGCGGCTATGGTGACGTTGGCAAGGGCTGCGCTCAGTCGATGAGATCCTACGGAGCGCGGGTCATAGTTACGGAAATAGACCCTATCTGTGCACTTCAGGCAGCAATGGAAGGCTACGAGGTAACCACCGTCGAGGAGGCTGTCAGGGAAGGTAACATCTTTGTCACCTGTACCGGTAACTGTGACGTTATCACCATCGAAACCATGACCAAGATGAAAAATGAGGCTATAGTCTGCAACATCGGTCATTTCGACAATGAAATACAGGTGGACAAACTCGAAAATTATCCCGGTATCAGAAAAGTAAACATCAAACCGCAAGTTGACAAGTTCATATTTCCTGACGGACACAGCATATATCTTCTCGCTGAAGGCCGTCTTGTGAATCTCGGCTGCGCCACCGGCCATGCATCATTTGTCATGAGCAATTCATTTACAAATCAGACACTTGCGCAAATGGAACTTTGGAACAAGCATCATGAAACCGGTGTTTACATGCTGCCTAAATACCTCGATGAGGAGGTTGCACGTCTTCATCTCGGCAAACTCGGCGTCAAACTCACAAAACTGACTCAGAAGCAGGCTGACTACATCGGCGTTACCGTTGACGGACCTTTCAAGCCTGATTATTATCGTTATTAGGCAATCCTTGATTTTTTGTAATTTATTGTATTTGATAGTGTTATGAATAAATTGCAGATATTTTCCGCAATTATGGCGGTGTTGCTGCTGTCGTCCTGCAGACAGGTCGATTACGGTGAAATTCCGGATGTGGTGACATTCCAGCGTTCGTATGACCTGAATCTCACTTCAAACCGCGACCTGTGGAGTGTCAACGGCTCAATCCTCGATGAAACAATCGGTTACAAAGGGGTGATAGTCTTCCGTCAGAAAAGTGATGGTGCCCATGATGATTTTGTGGCATACGAAAGAGCCTGTCCCAACGACTGTGTCTCGGCGGGCGGGGCAGTGTCCTGGGAGCGTTGGATACTGGCACCGCAGTGTGACCGGTGCGGCGCACAGTTTTTGATTCTGTACGGCGGCGAGGGATGGCCGATTGACGACAAGCAGCCTACCAACTGTCCGCTCAAACAATATGACACATATTTCGACGGCAGGTATGTCATAGTCAGCCAGATCGGAAGAGCGTCGTGTAGGGAAAGAGTGTAGATCTCGGTGGTCGC
>CALFIZ010000019.1 GCA_937877575.1 uncultured Marinilabiliales bacterium
GGGACAAAGGGCGTTTTCGGCTATCAGATGCGTTTCAACCTCGCGGACGGGTTTCCGGTTCTGACGACAAAAAAACTACATCTGAAATCCATTATTTACGAACTGCTTTGGTTCCTGCAGGGTGACACAAACATAAAATACCTTCATGACCATAAAGTCAGCATCTGGGACGAATGGGCGGATAAGGATGGTAATCTCGGGCCTATATACGGTTACCAGTGGCGGTCGTGGCATGCACCTGACGGACGTGTTATCGACCAGATTGCCAATGTTGAAAAATCATTGAAGGAAAACCCTTATTCACGCCGTCACATTGTCTCGGCATGGAATGTCGCCGATATTGACAAAATGGCCCTGCCACCGTGTCATGTGATGTTCCAGTTTTATGTGGCAAATGGAAAACTCTCATGTATGCTGTATCAACGCAGTTGTGACGTTTTTCTTGGAGTTCCCTTCAATATCGCTTCATACGCTCTGCTCACCATGATGATGGCACAGGTCACAGGATATGAAGCCGGTGAGTTTGTCCATACTCTCGGAGATGCGCATATTTACCTCAATCATATAGAACAGTGCAAACTACAACTGCAAAGGACTCCGTTCCAGCTTCCAAAGATGGTTGTCAATCCGGATGTCCGTTCCATATTCGGGTTTGAATACGAAGATTTCGAACTGAAAGATTATCAATGCCATCCGCACATTGCGGCTCCAATTGCGGTGTAGATTAGCATATAATCAATAATTATTATTATTTTTGCAGCTTAAAATTTATTGATATGTTTGAAAGTCTTAGTGATAGATTAGAAAGATCTTTTAAGTTGTTAAAAGGTCAGGGATATATTACCGAAGTTAATGTTGCTGAAACCTTAAAAGATGTCCGCAAAGCCCTTCTTGAGGCCGACGTCAGCTATAAGGTTGCAAAGCAGTTTACAGATACTGTCAAAGAGAAGGCTATAGGTCAGAAAATACTAACCTCCGTCTCCCCAAGCCAACTGATGGTCAAGATTGTCCATGACGAACTGACATCATTGATGGGCGGTGACAAGGTTGACATCAATTTCAACGGGAATCCTGCAATAATCCTCATAGCAGGTCTTCAAGGCTCCGGTAAGACAACTTTTTCGGCAAAACTTGCCAACTACTTGAAAACAAAGAAACAAAAACAGCCGTTGCTCGTTGCAGGCGACGTTTACAGGCCGGCAGCAATCGAACAGCTGAAAGTTCTCGGAGAAGGCATAAACGTTCCGGTTTATACGGAGGAAGGCAACAACAAACCTGTCGAAATAGCCAAAAACGCAATTAAGTACGCCAAGGATAATCACTTTAATGTTGTTATAGTTGATACGGCAGGACGCCTTGCTGTTGATGAGGAGATGATGAACGAAATCTACGCAATCAAAGAAAACATCAAACCGTCTGAAACCCTGTTTGTTGTGGACTCAATGACAGGTCAGGATGCAGTGAATACAGCCAAGGCATTCTATGACAAGATTGATTATGACGGTGTTGTCCTTACAAAACTTGACGGTGATACCCGTGGCGGTGCTGCGCTGACTATCAAGGCAGTGGTTGACAAACCGATAAAATTCGTGGGTATCGGTGAAAAGATGGATGCACTTAACATCTTCTATCCGGCCCGTATGGCCGACCGTATCCTCGGCATGGGAGATATCGTTTCACTCGTTGAAAAGGCACAGGAACAGTTTGATGCGGAAGAAGCCAAGAGACTTCAGAAGAAAATAGCCAAAAACACCTTCAACCTTGAGGATTTCATGAACCAGCTGCAGCAAATCAAGAAGATGGGTAACATCAAGGATTTGGTCGGCATGATTCCGGGTATGGGGAAGGCAGTCAAGGACATCGACATTGACAATGACTCATTTAAGAGCATCGAAGCCATAATCAACTCCATGACACCTTATGAGCGTCAGAACCCGGTTATCATTGACGGCAGCCGCCGCAAGAGAATTGCTGCAGGCAGCGGAACGTCAATACAGGAGGTAAACCAGCTTCTCAAACAATTCGGTGACACAAAGAAAATGATGCATGTGATGAGCTCGAACCAGGGTAGGGCAAACATGATGAGAGCAATGCGTAACAGAAAGTAAATACCATGAATTTAATAGACGGAAAACTCGTTTCTACAGCCATAAAGGAACAGATAAAAAAAGATTTGGCCAAAATAATAGATTCCGGTGCACGCGCACCCCATCTCGTTGCCGTACTCGTCGGTGATGACCCGGCAAGCGACTTCACCACCATCGAAGAGTGGACGATG
>CALFIZ010000020.1 GCA_937877575.1 uncultured Marinilabiliales bacterium
ATTGGGCACCTTCGACCTATCGGACTGCGTCATCTACACCTCGTGCGAGCCTTGCCCGATGTGCCTCGGGGCCATCTATTGGGCTCGCATCAAACGGGTGTATTACGGCAACACGAAAAAGGATGCCGCCGCCATCGACTTTGCCGACGACTTTATCTACAAGGAGTTGGAACAGCATCTCGCCGAGCGTTCCGTGCCTTTCATTCCCTTGCTTCACGAGGAGGCCATTGAGACTTTCCGCGCTTGGGAGCAAAAAGAGGATAAGGTGGAGTATTGAAAAAACATCTGTTTTATCGATTATAAACGATAAAATATATCAGTTGCTCGAAAACGGTCATCGCATCGAGGAAATATGCTACTTCAATTTCGAGGACGACCGTCTCGGTGTGATGACTATGGCCGATTTGGACAGCATCAAATTGGCGTACGAGGAGATGTTTGACGAGCAACCCGCTTTAATTCACCATCACACGCTTCACGCAGACACCACTCTCGGAGGCAACGCGCACCATGTAAACACCGGCCTTATTGTCAGCTATGTTGAGGTTGACAGTACCACCTGTGACATCAGTGTCATATACCACCTGTCCGATGGCGTTCAGCACAGTGACATGATTCATGCCCGGAGCCGCCACTGTCAGGTTGCCTTGAGTAGGATTAGGATAAACCGCTACGTTACCTTCGAACTCACCTATAACATCGGAGTCTTCAGCATACGCCCAAAGAATCCATGCCATACCTTCACCACCTTGGATACTGGCTATGTCCATCCATCCATAACCTTCAACGCTGAACCAACGGGCATTGGGCTCACCCGGATCATCCATGAATACTGCAGGATACTCCACTGAACCATCCTGATACATGCAAACCCAAAGATTCTCGGTGGCATCAATCATGACCGGGATGTCAAGGCTGACCACTTCGATATCGCCGGACAATCCGGTGACTTGAATTGATTGAGACGCAACTTCCTGCAAAGGAGCGGTATCACCACCGAGGTAGATATGAAACTCGTATGTGCCGGCGAATTCCGGTTCCCCCGGATCGACGTATGCCACCTGTGTGATGCGAGTCCCCGCATAATCAGCAAGAGTGCTGCTTGGGAACATATAACCCCAGTAAAAAGGCATACCGATACCAATGAGACCTTCAGGAATCACTCCGTCCGGAGCATAGCTGAGCCAAGTTCCACCGCGCATCATCTGGTCATTTGAGAATTGAACGTCCGACATGCCGGCAACCTTCACCTTGATGTCGTTTTTGTCTTGTGCCTGTGCAACACCTATAGCGATGCAACACATCAGCAGGAAAAATGATAAAAATCTCTTCATAGTTTTGAATTGTTAAATTATAAAATTAGTTTGCTAAAAGTCAATGGTTATTAAATCCTCCCATCGAAATATCTTTCTTGATATGGGGCAGCATATTGTTACATTCATCACGGTCATCGTAGAAGAAGTGGCCTGTCTCAATGCTGGCTACTGTCACGCATGGAAGCCGGCGTTGGCAATGCTCGGAGTTGAGTGGAATGGCAGCGGACTCGGAAGTTGCGGCCTGACGTCCGGCGTAGTCGGCCATGCGAAGGACTGTTGCATCATCGGGAACGGTTGCAGCGGCCTTCTCCTGCCACAAATGCTTTCGGCGCTCCCAAAGCGACTGGAAATCATCATGTTGTTTGTTGTTATCCATTTAGATATTGCTTTTGTAATTCCCCATAGTACAAATGTTTCCTTTTACCATTTATCATACATACGCTTCAACCTTTGTTTGGTTCGCGCGATGCGCATGGCCATAGCTTAACGGACCCCAAACCTTGTCGGCGATATCCCTGCAACAGAATCCGCCGGAGAAGGCTCGAATGATTTCATTCTTATCGGGACTTCCGTTTGATTTAGGTGCTTTTATGGGACGAAAAATAACACTGTCTTTAGTGTTTTTTTCTTTGTGTCGAATGAGGAGTTACAGCAACGCTTACTACCAAATGAAAGACATTCCGATACCGGCGCTAAAGGCCTTGACATCCTTCAACTGGTTTACATTCAACAATGTGGCAACGGACATATTAAGATAAAAAGGGCCGATGGAAAAGCCCAGGGCTGTACCCAAATTGAACATTTCCCTATAATAATAAGCATTAGCTACAAATTCAAACCAACGTGCAGGATTGCATACGTATGCAACAGAATAATAAGGGTATTTTTTGCTTTCTATGAAGTCAAGCCGCGCAGATGCTGAAATACGGTGAATGTTATTGATATCATAATTCCCTTGAATCAGCACTTTGGTATTTGTATGTGTCGTGTATCCCGAAATCTCCTCAGAACTGCCGTTAAAATTATTGACAAGCGAATCCAGTTCTCCCTGTAAGTTTAATTCCTGTTGTAACAAGTCCAGTTCAATGCCTTTGAAAGTCACCTCACCATCAGTCCTGTATTCATAATTATTTGAGTTCCACTTGATTAATCCCAAATCGATCACACTCGCCCCTATACTGAATTGATTATTAATCTGATAAGTGATTCCTAAGTCAAATGCAAAGCCACTATTGCCGTAGAATTTGCCTATACCGGTATTGTTGACGTAATCATACAGGCAGCTTGACTTCAACAGGATATCCTCACTTACCAGAATCGAATCATATTCAGGGGAAGTATAGAATGTGGCATTCATTCTCTCTGTTTCTATATTTGCCAGACCAAGCAGGAACTTAGGTCTGAGGCCGACTCTCAGTTTTTCGCCGAAAGTCTGTTGTATTCCGACGCCAAGTTCCGCATAGCTGTTTAAATTGACATACATATTGCCAAAGTCCAAAGTTTCATTTTTATCGGCATAATAAGCATTGCCATTTACAACCAGTCCGATAAGTTCTTTAGGAATCAGCATATTGAAGTCTGTCTTGAAACCGAGGCTGACATCAAGAAATGTCTTTTTCACATTAAAGCCGAAACCGAGAATCTTATCGTTCACGCTTGCTGAGACTATACTATTCTCTTTCAGCGAATTATACATATTTCGTGGAGTAACGGTCAATGTATTGTCATCATTTTCACGGAACAGCCTGTTATACGAGAACGGAATACTGCCCGTAACCGAAAGGTTGCCGAGCACGGGGATATTAATATAGTTGCGCTTAACAATCGGATTTGCCGGATTGAAAGCCAGATTTTCAGGATTGTTCTTCATAAGATATACAGCAGTGTTATCCTGTGAATAGGCAATTTGGAAAATCAAAATAACTGCAGCAGACAATATTATTCGTTTCATAGACCTTTCCTCCTAATTGTTGAATTCAATATCGTTGAATTTTATCCTGGCTTTAAAAGATACGTCGAGAGCGCCATCATACCGTATCTTTACATACTCCTCACCTGCGGTGGTGTTAATCCTGCCTAACAGATATATCATACGCGCGTCATTGATTTCCAAAGTCTTTTCAGGTGTCAGGTTCCATGTTAAGGTTGAAACTGCAGGTGAAATGACATCATGTGTATCCGAATCCACGACTGCGGATTTGATATTAACCATCTCCCCGAAAGCCGTATCAATCACCTTGAGCGTACTATCAAGAAAGACGAACATCATCGACAAATCCATAGGTATTGAATTTTCTATATCAATAATGATATCACAGTAATCAATTATATTCAACATGTCTGCAGTTGATTCTTTCAGTCCCAGTCCATCAAAAGACAAAGAATCAGTGAGTTCTATTTCATCGATTCTGAGTTGCATTGGAACTTCAACGGAGAAACCGCTGTAAATCCGGGAGTCACTGGTCATATAGTCCCTGATGTTATCTTCCACCGTTTCAAGTTTAATCGCAAAATCCAATCTGTTAGCTTTGAATGTGAACAATTCCGGGGGCACATTCAATGATATCTTGTCAATCACGTATTCTTCGAATGCGGACGGGCAACTGAAACCATATACCGCCCCGGGTTCAATGAGGGTAAGTGTTTCCCCCGAAGCATTCAACAGATTGAGTTCATCAAAAGTGAGTTCAAAGGCTGAGCCCAAGTTCGTCACAAGTGCAACCAGCAGTTTCGTCCCATAGAATGCCCAATCATCAATTGGAACATCAAAATCGAAATCCAAACTGTTGGCATACGTATAGCTTAATCCGCTGAAATCGCCGAACATTCTGTCGATGCCAAAACCGGAGAATGAGGCGTCCATATTGAAACTGACAGTATCTGCCGGACAAGGTCCCACAACAGTAAGCGTAAGGTCAGACACGAAAATCATTTCGCTTCCGTTTGTCGGGAAGAAACCATAATCCGACATGGAGATATTTGCTGAATTGGAGTCTTTGCTAAATTTATGGGAAAAGCCAATGCCGTTAAATTTCAGGTTGTCGGATAAAATAGTAATACTCCAGTTCCACTCTTCAGGTATTTCCAGATTAATCATACAACTAAATGCCCCCGCATTCAAGTATAGTGAATCGAGTATAACGTTCAATTCATTGGTGAAATCATTCAGATCGATTACCATCGTATCGCGATGGTATATATTTTGCGCACCGCTACCAGGAATATCCGGAAAAGATGTCGATGCCGAGAAATGAAAAGAGGTGTCAATATTAAGAAGTGAAGATTGAAAGTCTCTGAGGTCAATGGAACCGAAATCTTTGGAATAAACCAGTTTTACCATATTAGTGGTGTCATCGCGTTCTAATAACGAAGAATCGAGGAAATTATACAGCAGCCGTTCAGTGCTGATATGCGTATGGGCAAGAGGAGCGACCCACGTACCGTCATATTCCACGTCCCTGATTTCCATTTTTTGGCAGGCAACGAGAGACATGGAAAAAAGAAATATGAACAGCAATACCTTATTATAACAAAACATAATATCCTTCATATCAATAATCTTAAAAATGCAAAGGTAATCCATTTTCACATACCCTGTGTAAAACTTTTGAAATAAAAAAAACATTTTTTGAAAAAAAATTACGACCTTTGCAAAAAATTTTTTGGAAAAATATTTCAATCTAAAATAAGAAGAAAATGGAAAGAAAAGAAATAGAAGAAAAAGTAAAAGCAATGATTATTGACCAATTAGGTGCATCTAAAGACGATGTTACACCTGAGGCAAGTTTTACTAATGATTTAGGTGCTGATTCATTGGATCAGGTTGACTTAATCATGAATTTCGAAAAGACATTCGGACTGGAGATACCGGATGACATAGCCGGTGAAATCAACACAGTAGGTGATGCTATAGATTACATTGAAAAGCATTTGGCCGAGAAATAAGATTAAACTTCATCATACCTAAAATTAAAATGACTCAGAGAAGAGTTGTTGTAACAGGGTACGGCGCACTCACTCCCTTAGGGAACTCTGCCGATGAGACATGGGATAATATCACTAAGGGAGTTAGTGGCACCATAGAAATCACCCGTTTTGACACAACTAAATTCAAAACGCACATTGCCTGCGAACTTAAAGATTACAACCCCCTAAACTTTTTTGACAAAAAGGAAGTGCGCAAGTACAACCTGTTTCAGCAGTATGCCCTGGTTGCAACTGACGAGGCCGTCAAAAGGTCGAAGATTGTAATCGACAAGCTCGACCGCAGTAGGTGCGGAGTCATTTGGGGGTCAGCCATAGGCGGCTTAGAAACCCTCATGGTTGAAATCAGCGATTTCAACACAGGTGACGGAACACCGCGTTTCAGCCCTAATCTCTTCACAAAAATCATGTTCGACTCCGTGTCGGGAATGATTGCTCAGAAATACAAATTCGAAGGCCCATGCTATGTAACCGTTTCAGGATGTGCCTCAAGTTCCAATGCAATAATAAACGCTTACAGGAAAATTGCTTACAATGTTGCCGACCTGTTTATAGTTGGAGGCTCAGAAGCACCTATTTCCCCAATAGGAATAGGGATCTTCAGCGCAATGAAATCATTATCCACACGCAATGACGACTATGCAACGGCTTCACGTCCGTTTGATACCGATAGGGACGGCTTCGTAATCGGTGAGGGTGCAGGCGCCCTCGTCATTGAAAGCCTTGAACACGCTCTTGCACGAAATGCTACCATATATGCGGAAATAGTCGGCACAGGCTATTCCAACGACAATGTCAACACAACAAATCCGGACCCAAATGGTGAAGCTGAATATAAAGCCATGAAGTCGGCAATTGTAAGTGCAGGCATGGACATTTCCGACATCAACCACATCAATGCGCACGCCAGCGGCACAAAAGATGGCGATCTTTCCGAAACACGGGCAATAAGAAACCTATTCGGAGACGCTCTCCCAAAAATTTATGTCACCTCCACCAAGTCAATGACAGGATACCTTCTCGGTGCTTCAGGCGCAGTGGAATCCATAATCTCAATCTTATCACTCTGCAACGCAATAGTTCCCCCTACCATTAACAACACTTCCGTTGACCCCGAAATAGGTGAAGGTTTTTATTTTATTCTCAACAAGGCAAAGAAACGTAAAATAAACTGCGTGATGAACAACTCCTTCGGACTTGGCGGACACAACGCAGCCATAATCTTCAAAAAATTCAAGTAGTGGGTATATTAAGTCTGCTCCGTCCATTATCACCTTCCTGGACTTCCGACAAGGAATTATATAGAGCAATTTACAGCATATTCGGATTCTACCCTTCCAATATCATGCCTTATAAACTCGCTCTCCACCACAAGTCGGCACCTCTGGAAATATCAGTGAAACAGCACAATATAGGCTTAAACAACGAACGCCTCGAATTTCTTGGCGACGCCATCATCGGTGCCATAGTCGCTGACATCGTCTTTAAATCCTTTCCCTACAAAAACGAAGGATTTATGTCGGAAATGAGATCCAAGATTGTAAGCCGCTCACAACTGAATAAACTGTCTATTCACTTGGGAATCGACAAACTCGTTCAGCATCAGCACGATATAAGATCCAAATCAATCGAAGGCGATGCATTCGAAGCTTTGTTCGGTGCAATATACATCGACAAAGGTTTCGAATTCTCAAAAAAAGTCCTCAAACGCATAATAAACCTGAACTTCGACTTGCATGAATTGGAAAGCCAAAACAACAACTTCAAAAGCCAGTTGCTCGAATGGTCACAAAAGAACAAGCATGAACTTGATTATAAGGTAATTGACACGCAATACGACAAAAAAATCAAGGTTTATGTGGTGAGAGTGTTTATTGATGGCAAGCCGATGGAAACAGGAAGCGATTACAATATAAAAGGTGCCGAACAGATTGCGTCGCAGAAAACGCTGGAGATAATCACAAAAGGCACTGAAAACACAGATAACGGTCCCATAGTTTAATGGATAAAATGCAAGATTCCGGTTCTTGAGATGGGAGTTCGATTCTTCTTGGGATCACAGAAAAAGCCAGTTTCCGCTGGCTTTTTTATTGCGTAAAATAACGCCTGATATTCTCCCTGTCAGTCTCAAGCTGTTTTTTCAACTCCTGATAGGCGTA
>CALFIZ010000021.1 GCA_937877575.1 uncultured Marinilabiliales bacterium
TTCCGCGCAGCGGCAGGATAGCCTGGAAATGGCGGTCGCGGCCCTGCTTGGCTGAACCGCCTGCGGAGTCACCCTCGACGAGGAACAATTCGCATTCTGCCGGGTCTTTTGCGGAACAGTCGGCAAGTTTGCCGGGGAGACCGGAGCTTGACAGGACATTCTTACGCTGTACCAGTTCACGAGCCTTGCGTGCTGCGTGACGTGCTGTGGCAGCCAGGATTACCTTGTCAACGATGAGTTTGGCTTCTTTAGGGTGTTCTTCGAGATAGTAGCCGAGGTGTTCGCTGACTATCTGGTCAACTGCGCCTGCCACTTCGCTGTTCCCGAGTTTGGTCTTGGTTTGGCCTTCGAACTGAGGTTCTGCCACCTTGGCTGAAACTATGGCTGTAAGACCTTCACGGAAGTCATCACCGTTGATGTCGAATTTCAGGTTGGAGAGCATTTTCATCTGTTCGGCGTAGTTTTTCAGTGTCTTTGTCAGGGCTCTTCTGAAACCTGTAAGATGCGTGCCGCCTTCCACAGTGTTGATATTGTTGACGTAAGAATGCACGTTTTCAGAGAATGAAGTGTTGTACTGCAGTGCAATCTCCAGAATGATTCCATTCTTTTCCCCTTCGATGTATATGGGGTCGGGGATAAGTCTTTCGCGGTTTTCATCGAGATATTTGATGAAATCTATGAGACCGTTTTGCGAATAGAACTCTATGACTTTGTCTTTGTTGTCGGCATCGGAGCGGTGGTCGCATAGTGTCAGGCGTATACCTTTGTTGAGGTATGCCAGTTCACGGAGACGGGTCGCGAGTATTGATGCGTCGTAAACGGTTTCGGTAAATATTGTGTCATCGGGTGTGAAGGTGACGATGGTGCCGCGTTTGTCGGTTTCGCCGAGTTCTCTCACGCTGTACAGAGGCTTGCCGCAAGCATATTCCTGCTGAAAGATTTTGCCGTTGCGATAGACTTTAACTTCGGTATGCTTTGACAATGCGTTGACGCAGGATACACCAACACCGTGAAGCCCGCCGGAAACCTTATAGGAACCCTTGTCAAACTTGCCGCCGGCATGAAGTATGGTCATGACCACTTCCAAGGCGGAGCGCTTCTCCTTCGGATGCATGTCGGTGGGAATACCTCTACCGTCATCCGTCACACGTATTGAATTGCCTTCAAGTATTTCAACATCAATGTTATGACAATATCCGCCAAGTGCTTCATCTATTGAGTTGTCAACCACTTCATATACGAGGTGATGAAGTCCCCTTGAACTTATGTCACCAATGTACATGGCAGGACGTTTTCTGACTGCTTCAAGCCCTTCAAGAACCTGTATGTTTTCGGCACTGTATTTTTCTTCTATTTCACTCATAATCAGATTATAATAAGATTTGCAAAAATACAAAAAAATGTCCGAAAATGGAAGAAAAAACTATCAACAACTTATGAACAAACAAACGTGACTAATCACGTTTATTTACAGTTAATTACATGCTCAATGTAATGCCCGCCATTGCATTGACAGGATATATAGGATAGCAGTACCAAAGTTGGGCATTGTTGTTGAAATGAAGCACGTTATTGATGTTCAGCCATACGCTTATCACATCGTTTATAGAGTAGTCTGCCGATAAGTTCATGTTGTATAATGGCTTCAATGTAACCAGTCCGCCGGAAAGACCATACACGTCCTTGTCCACTCTGCTTCCGAGGCAAAAAGCTTCAAGTCCCAATGTGAGTTTATCGTTGAGCAGTTTGTATCTTGCATCGGCAAAAACTTCAAATAAAGGCAGATTGAATAATTGGGCTGCAGATGAGCCTTCTTTTATATTGCCTGTATAATAGCTTCCGTGCATATTGAGAAGCAGGCTCTTCTTGGTGTCCACGGTTACATCGGCAGATAAAACCAATTGATTCAAATTGGCGTATTTTATTATGAATTCATTAAGTGAAAGGGTGGAAGTTGTTCCTGCGTACTGTTTGAAAATATGCGAAGTGTATAAAGGCATGTTTTCAATGATGATATACTTTGCATTTGCCGAAAAATTGACGAATTTGCCTATTTTTGAATCAAAACCGGCATAAAAGTTGAATTTTGTATCGGTAACCTTTGCAAGGTAATCGTTGTTTATTGCAGAATTTGCTAATCGGCTGATGGCATAAGGAGTTGCAATGTAGTGATTTGTGTTGAACAGCTTTTTGAATGTGTTGCGATTGCTGCTTCCATTGACTCCGATATGGATGTTGAAAGTCTGCGGAATGATATTGGCTTTCACCTGAAATATGGGGTGGGCCTTAAATTTCGTTTCTTTTGAGCTGTTGCCGTTTTGTGTGTATAGTGCAAAATCACCTCCTATGTTGAAGTCAAATGCCCCCGTGCTGAACATATAGACAGGGGAGAGACAGGTGATGAAATTGTTGTTCGCCAAAGCATTTGTTGAGATGAATTGCATCTGGAAGTTTATGTTCAACAGGTCATTGTCAAGCCATTTCATGTTACGGTTGAAATTGGCAGGCAGGCTAATTATATGCTCTCTGTCGGAGTATTTGTCCTGCAGGTAGGAGTATTGCAGAGAGCAATTAAGCCGTCAACCAAGTCGTCAACGGCTGATCCAACTTTAGCGACAACGGG
>CALFIZ010000022.1 GCA_937877575.1 uncultured Marinilabiliales bacterium
GGTGCTATGACGAGTACTTTCGCACCGAAATCATTGGTGATGATATAATTGTGCCCCTGATGGTCATGACCGCCGATTACTGCATCAAATCCTTCAACATGACGCGCAACAAGTTCCACTGCGTTTTCGTTCATGTATTCCTCAAGGTGGGGATTATTATAGGTATAATTGGTCCCTGAATGAAAAAGACCAATCAGAACATCGGGATGTTCCTTCTCGTTTATTATTGACACCCAGTGCTTCGCAGACTCGACCATGTCTATGAATTTCATATTGGGTATCAGAATTGTCGGAAGCCATTTTGGAACGGTTGGTGTGGTCAGTCCAAGCACTACGACTTTTTTCCCTGATTTGTGGAATACTGCGTAAGGTTTGAAATATGGTCTGTTGGTTCTTGTGTCAATGATATTGGCTGAAAGGAGCGGAAAATCCACTTCCTTGCTGTAAGTGTCATATACTTGAGGCCCTCCTTCAAGATCATGATTTCCAATCGTTTCCGCCTCATAGTGCAGATAATTGAGCGTAAGGGCTGCAATATGTTTTGTGGTGGTGTCTATGAAATCGTAATAATAAACCACCGGATCGCCTTGCAGCATGTCACCGTTGTCAAGGAGAAGCACCTCCCTGTCGGTTTGATTTCTTTGCTGCTTGATATAGGTGGATAATGAAGCCAATGACGGTATGCTGTCTTTTCTGGAAATATAGTCGTATGGGAATAATGCCCCGTGGATATCACTCGTCGCTATTATTTCAATTAGTTTGTCCTGTGATTTTAAGGTCGGTGATATCATAAACATTGCAGCTAAAATAAGTATTCTTTTTTCCATTTTACATTAAAGAAAATTAAGTTTCAAAATTAATAAAAATGTTGTATTTTCGAAAAATTTCTTTTAAAAAAAATCTAAGACATGAACATAAAAGATTTTTTTTACTCTGCCAGGCGGCAACTGTCTGATTTATATGAGGATAAAGAAGCTGTTTCAATTTTGAAAATATTGCTTGAGGATTCTTTAGGAATGGATTTCACCCGTCTCATTGCTGGAGATAGTCCAATGGATGCCGGAAAGATTTCCGAGCTTTCCGGAAAAATTGAAAGGCTGATGAAATATGAACCGGTACAGTATGTGACAGGTAAGGGTAATTTTTGTGGTCGTGATTTCATAGTCACACGTGATGTGTTGATTCCGAGAAATGAGACCGAGGAGCTGGTGATGAGAGTGCTTAACGACTATAAGGATTTTGAAGGAGGAAGGCTTGACGTCTTGGATATCGGAACCGGAAGCGGATGTATTGCCATTACTCTGAATCTTGAAAATCCGGTATTCAAGGTTATGGCCGCTGATAATTCTGAAAATGCCCTCGAAGTGACAGCCATGAATGCCTGCCGATTGTCCGCTGAAGTTGAATTTGTAAAAGATGATATTCTCAATCCTGTGGCCGTCAACAAGCGACAGTTCGACATTATAATATCCAATCCGCCGTATGTGACCGAATCGGAAAAAGCGTATATGCGGAAAAATGTTCTTGATTATGAGCCTGAAAACGCCTTGTTTGTCACAGATGCAAACCCTTTGGTGTTTTACAAACAAATAATCAGGCTTTCGGAAACGATGCTTAGAAAAGGTGGGCGGCTTTATTTTGAAATCAATGAGAAATTCAAGGATACATTTATTCAGTTTGCTAACTTGCAGTCGTTTGAAAGTGTGGATGTTTATCAGGATTTGAACGGCAAGGATAGGATTGTTGTCATAGTCAAATAAAAAAAGGAACTGTTTCAACTGACAGTTCCTTTTTATGAAGCGATCAAAGTAGCTTTATGCTACTGGAATTTAGAATATTGCAGCGACAATAGCCTGTAAGTCAAGGATATTCACCACACCGTCACCGTTGTAGTCGGCAGCTTCGAAATTGATTTGAGCACCACCGGAAGTGATATATTCTACAATCAGCTGGACATCGAGGATATTGATTACGCCATCACCGTTTGCATCACCCGGAGCAACTATGATTTCAGTGTTGATGGAGAGATTGACGCTGACTTCGCATCCGAAATGTCCGTCATTTTCCCAGATAACAGTACCGTCAGCCTTAGTGATGTTAAGATGACCTTCACCGTGGCCGTTGTTTATGCCATCGCAATTTGAATCATAGAGAATGAACTGGAGGCAGTCAGGGTCTTCAGGAAGCGTTACTGTGGCGGTACGCAACTTTGTTGTGTTGGTGCCGAGTTGGAAGTAAGGGCCGCCTTGGGCTATGATAGTGCTGTCGGAAGCATACAGATACCATGTAAGTTGGTTGCCGTATCTGTCTTGCCAAATATTGATGGTTATTTCATCTTCATTGACTCCGCTAATCCATTCAGGACAAGTCAGTGCACCATTTGTTGTTGCATATGGAGTAGGTTCGAGGGCGGTTCCGTTAGCGTTTGTTACGACAGCGGTTACTGATTCAGTGCCGTCAACCAGTGTGATAGGGAACTGTTCTGTCATTTTCTGACCTGTAGCAAGTTCGCCGTTCCATGTGTAAGGTATTGTCTGACCACCATATTCAACGTTGAATTCCATGTTTGTAAGAGGCTCCATACCGCCGTTCATGAATGTAAGGCTGAAGATGCCGTCTGTGGAGCATGAAATTGAGTTTATCTGGTCAATGTTGTTCAGAAGTGGGAATATGTCATCATAGACTACTATTGTCTCAAGTTGCTGAGCTGTCTGCACATAAAAATGGGATTCAGCTACGAAAGCGAGGAAATGGATGTTGTTAATGTCAACATCAACAGGATTAGGATTACCGATTTGTTCAGGGATTTCGTAAGTGTAGGTTCTTGTAACCAATGTGCCCTGTGTGGTGGTGTTAATTGGGTCGCCCCATGCATCGGTGCTGTTTACAACATCTCTTAAAACATGCATGTGAATGTATATGGTATGGTTCTGATCATACCACTGTGAAGGGTTGTAGTTACCATAGTCGGCCTGTGAACCGAGAATACTGTCCTGCAGCATGACTACTGTAAGGAAGTTGGTTGACTGTGGGCTGTCGCCTGTGTAGTAAGCTTCAACTGTGATAGTTGCAAGTCTTGTGACCGGATTGACTATAACCTGACCGCCTAAATTGACGTAAGAGTCTTGAGCGAGCATCTGGTTTGTAACGCTTGACCATTGGCCGCGGTCTATAGCGTATGTCGTACCTCTGTTGACAACACCGCTTGGATAGCCGTCGATGGAGAAACCGTTATGAATGATGTTTCCATCGGTTGTGTTAAGGTTTGGATAGGTGGTTGGTGAGAAACCGCCGGCATGAAGATTTATCGCCCAGAATCTGCCAGGATGAGAAGCTGCAATTTCATTTGCAATTCTGTGACCGTCTGTACAGTAACCGCAGTTACGTCCGGTGAATTCCTCAAGTACCACATTGCGTTGATGAACAGTCGTGTCAACGTAGGATTGTGCTGAAGCTTGGAAAATACAAGCGGCAGCAATGAAAATTGATAGTAATACTTTTTTCATTTTTACTTTATACTTTAGTTAATAGTGATTTAAAACTGCAAATTTAAACATTTTATTTAAATGGAGAAAAAATAAATTTTTATGTTTCATTTATAAATCTGATGGTGTTTTTCCCATAATCTATCACGGATGAATATTGACTTAAAATGTCACTTCCCATTATGCCGTCGATGTGTGCTTTATTTTTCAAAACTTCAACAATGTCCGACAAGTCGGTTGCAAATGCATCTGCGTTTTTTATGTGAAGTCGGTTGAAACTGATTTCCTCGATGGTTATCGGCTTACTTGTGAGATTGGTGGAACCGATGCCTTTCGTTTCGATTTTGATATCATCCATGTCCTCATTCTTGTCGGATATCATGAGTTCCTTGCAGCTGTCGAGGTTGATGAGGGTTCTTGAAGCTCCTGTGTCAACGATGAGATTGGCTTTTTTGTGGTTGATTTTGCATTCCACGTAAATCATGAAACCTCCTTCATTGTCAAATTCAGTGATTTTGTAAAGTTTCAAAGTGTGTTTCATAGTCAGAGATATTGGGCTGTGTAGCCTATGCCTTTCTTTTTAATCTGTTCCGGAGTGCCGGCAGCAATGATTTCACCGCCGTTTTTGCCACCGTCAGGTCCCATGTCGATTATGTAGTCGGCACATTTTATGACTTCCATGTTATGTTCTATGATGATGATGGTGTTGCCGCGGTTGGTGAGACGGTTCAGGACTTCGAGAAGAATCTTCACGTCATCGGTGTGGAGACCGGTGGTCGGTTCGTCAAGAATATACACCGTGCGTCCCGTGGATACTTTGGAAAGTTCCGTTGCCAGTTTCACGCGCTGTGCTTCACCGCCGGAAAGTGTTGTAGAAGATTGCCCGAGCTTAATATAGGAAAGACCAAGAT
>CALFIZ010000023.1 GCA_937877575.1 uncultured Marinilabiliales bacterium
GAAGAACATTGTCTGGAACATCTGCTGAATTTTCCCGGCAACTTTACAGCGTCGAAACTGCGTTGGGTGCAGCTGAATGAGCCGCAGATATATGAAAGAATATACAAGGTGATGCTTCCGGGCGATTTTATCGCGATGCGGCTGTCGGGTGAAATACATACCACTCTCAGCGGTCTGACAGAAAGTATATTATGGGATTTCAAGGATAAGCAGCTTGCCGGAGAACTGCTCGGACTATACAATATTGACAGTTCGGTTTTACCGGATGTGGTGCCGACTTTTGCCGTACAGTCGCATCTTAGCCGTCAGGCGGCGGAGGAAACCGGACTGAAGGAAGGGATCCCTATATCATACAGGGCTGGTGACCAGCCCAACAATGCAGTCTCACTGAATGTGTTCCGTGCCGGCGAAATCGCTTCTACGGCGGGGACTTCCGGAGTGGTATATGGTATCAGTGACCATGAGATTTACGACCGGAAGAGTCGTGTCAACATCTTTGCGCATGCAAATTACACTCCGGATAACCCTATGCTCGGAGTACTGCTCTGCATCAACGGTACAGGAATCACCAACGCCTGGATGCGCCGTAATGTGGCACCTCATGGCATCACCTATGATGAAATGAACGTTGTGACTGACACGGTTCCGGTTGGCAGCGAAGGCCTTTCGGTGATACCATTCGGCAACGGTGCGGAACGTATCTTGGAAAACCGCAATATAGGTGCTTCCATTCATCACCTTGATTTCAACCGCCACAACCGCAATCATTTGCTGCGTGCCGCAGTGGAAGGTGTGGCTTTCAGTTTCTGCTACGGTATGGAGCTGATGCGGCATATTGGTATGAATATCGAAAAAATCCATGCGGGATGGGCAAATATGTATATGAGCAGTGTGTTCCGGGAAACCATCGCCACAGTGAGCAACACCGATATTATGCTGTACAGCACTGACGGCAGCATGGGTGCAGCCATTGCCGCCGGCGTAGGCTGCGGATATTACAGGAGTACAGATGAGGCTTTCGCCAACCTGAAAATGATTGGTGTGGTGCATCCTGCTGAAAATCAAAAAGATGAATATATCGACGCATACAACCGATGGAGAAGATTAATAATTGAAAATCGATAAATTATAATAACATGAGTAAAACCTATTTTCCTCAGATAAAAAAGGTCGTATATGAGGGTACGTCAAACGACAACATCATGGCATTTCATTATTATGATGCCGACCGCGTCGTGATGGGACGCAAAATGAAAGACTGGCTGAAATTCGCATTGGCATGGTGGCATTCATTGGGACAAGCCAGCAGTGACCAGTTCGGCGGACAGACACGTGTCTATGAATGGGATAAATCGCCTGATGTCCTGCAGCGTGCAAAAGACAAGGCTGATGCCGGTTTTGAAATCATGCAGAAACTCGGTATCGGATATTTCTGCTTCCACGATGTGGACCTTATCGACCCGTCGGATGATATTGAGACATACGAAACTAATTTACAGCTCATTACAGATTATATCAGGCAGAAGATGGATGAAACGGGTATCCGTCTTTTGTGGGGTACAGCCAATGTGTTCGGACACAGTCGCTATATGAACGGTGCGGCAACAAATCCTGATTTCAACGTAGTGGCGCGCGCTGCCGTACAGATAAAGAACGCCATCGATGCCACAATAAAGCTTGGCGGTACAAATTACGTCTTCTGGGGCGGAAGGGAAGGATATATGAGTCTCCTGAACACACAGATGCAACGCGAAAAAGACCATTTGGCCCAAATGCTCCGTATGGCCCGTGATTATGCACGCGGCAAAGGCTTCACGGGGACTTTCCTCATAGAACCTAAGCCTATGGAACCGACAAAACACCAGTACGACTATGATGTGGAGACAGTCATCGGATTTCTTCGCAAGAATGGTCTTGACAAGGATTTCAAAATCAACATAGAGGTGAATCATGCAACTTTGGCGGGTCATACGTTCGAACATGAGCTGGCAGTTGCCGTTGACAACGGTATGTTAGGCTCCATTGATGCCAACCGCGGTGACATGCAGAACGGCTGGGATACCGATCAGTTCCCGATAGACAACTTTGAGCTGACACAGGCGATGATGCAGGTGATTCGTAATGGCGGGCTGCATAACGGCGGAAGTAATTTTGACGCTAAGTTACGTCGCAACAGCACTGATTCCGATGACATCTTCATAGCACATATCAGCGGTATGGATGCCATGGCACGTGCTCTGCTGAATGCTGCCGACATCCTCGAAAACACTCCGTTGCCGGAACTGCTGAAACAGCGTTATTCGAGTTTCGACAGCGGCATGGGCAGGGATTTTGAGGAAGGCCGCATGACTATGGAAGAACTTGTCGCCTACGCTAAACAGCATACTGATATCAGACAGATCAGTGGCAAGCAGGAAATGGTGGAGACAATCGTGGCGTTACATTGTAAATAATTGACAATTAATAGTATATATGAAACCCAAGGGTAATTTGACATATCTTTTCTCAATAGTGGCGATAGCCGTATTGGGAGGATTCCTGTTCGGCTATGACACAGCCGTGATTTCAGGTGCTGAAAGAGGACTTGAAGCCTTCTTCCTGTCAGCCACCGACTTCCAATACAAGGATTTTCAACACGGACTGACATGTTCCAGTGCATTGTGGGGATGTATCATCGGCAGTCTCCTTTCGGGATGGATGGCAGGCAAGTGGGGGCGCAAACGCTCACTTATATTTGCTGGTGCCTGCTTTTTCCTGTCGGCACTCGGCTCATACAGACCGGAGTTTCTTTTCTCCGGTTATGGAAAACCGACATTACCGTTGCTCATAGTATTTAACCTTTACCGCGTGTTAGGTGGCATAGGTGTTGGTATGGCATCGGCGATCTGCCCTATGTACATCGCCGAGATGTCACCGTCGAATATGCGTGGCCGTTTGGTGTCGTGGAATCAGTTTGCCATCATCTTCGGACAGTTGGTTGTCTATGCTGTGAATATGTTTATTTTGGGAGACCATGTGGCACCGATTATGGACCAGGTTTCGCTTGGTATCAGCAAAGTGCTCAATCCTGAGGAATCTGTTTGGATGACTGAGGTGGGGTGGCGCTATATGTTTGTAAGTGAGGCCATTCCGGCAGGGCTGTTCACCATCCTTGTCTGTTTCATCCCTGAAACCCCGCGTTACCTTACCATGTCGGGACAGGAAGACAAGGCACTCAATGTGCTTACCAGAATCAATGGTGAAAGCCAGGCCCAAGTCATACTTGCCGACATCAAATCCACCACAGTGCAGAAAAGGGAGAAACTTTTCGCATACGGCAAACTGGTTGTGTTCGTCGGCATCATGCTCAGCGTGTTTCAGCAGATTATCGGCATCAATGCGGTGCTGTATTACGGTCCGCGCATATTCGGTGAAATAGGCGCGACCAAACCTTTTGCATATACTTTACTGATGGGAGTGATTAACATTTTGTTCACGCTTCTCGCCATCTTCACAGTTGAAAAATGGGGCCGCAAGCCGTTGCTTATCAGCGGCAGCATCGGTATGGCAATCGGTGCATTTTTGGTGGCATTCACCTTCGGAAACGATGCGGCAAAACTTTGCACTCTTATAGGCATTATGTTGTACAGTGCATCGTTCATGATGTCGTGGGGCCCTATCTGTTGGGTGCTTATCAGCGAGATATTCCCGAATACCATCAGGAGTCAGGCTGTGGCCATCGCCGTGGCATTCCAGTGAGTGTTCAACCATCTCGTCAGCAGCACCTTTGTGCCGATGTTCAACATAAGGACGGTGTCAAATCCGGATTTCGGTCATGTGTTCACATACGCACTCTACGGCTCCGTATGTGTGATTGCTGCTTTCTTCGTATGGCGTCTGGTTCCTGAAACCAAAGGCAAGACGCTGGAAGAGATGGCACACTTCTGGACAAACAGGAAGTCCGGGGACGGGAACCGTGAAGACAGGGATTAGACAAGCAGTATTCAACGATTTATGACGACACCGTTATGGATTGCCTTTTAGGAATAGACCTTGGCAGCAGCAGTGTGAAGGTAGCACTGGTGGATGCCGACAGTGGCAAGTGTATGGGCAGTGCCTCGTATCCCGAACGCGAAGCCCCCATTAAGGCTTTGCAGCCCGGATGGGCAGAGCAGCGTCCCGACGACTGGTGGCTCTACCTCAAGCAGGCGTTGGCTAAACTCTCATCTTTCAACTCTCAACTTTCAACTATAGAGGCCATCGGCATCAGTTATCAGATGCATGGTCTGGTGTGTCTGGACAAATACCTGCGGCGGCTGCGTGATGC
>CALFIZ010000024.1 GCA_937877575.1 uncultured Marinilabiliales bacterium
TTCATATCGAATTTTATGTTTTGATTGTGAATTACAAAAATATATATTTTTGGTGACATATTTTTTTCAATTCTAAAAAAAATAATTACCTTTGCAATATAATTGTTAACAAATAGAAATAATAAAAAAATTATGGCATTACAAATCACAGACGAAAACTTTGAAGAATACAGAAAAGCCGATAAGCCATTGGTTTTGGATTTCTGGGCTTTATGGTGCGGACCATGCAAAATGATTGCACCTTTTATCGATGAGCTCGCTGAGGAATTCGGCGATAGAGTAAATATCGGAAAGGTCGATGTGGACAGTTGTCCTAATCTTACCACTGAATTCAGAGTAAGAAACATTCCGACTGTCCTTTTTATCAAAGACGGTCAGGTCATTGACAAACAAGTGGGTGCTACCAACAAAGCAGCGCTTCAGGCTAAGATAGAGAAACTGCTTTAATGCTTGACACCAAGATTTTCCAACAGTATAATTCGTTAGAATTTATTGTCACTCAATTAGTTGAAGGCTTCATGACCGGACTTCACAAAAGTCCGTTTCATGGTTTTTCTGTAGAGTTTGCAGAACACAGGCTGTACAATGATGGTGAATCAACGAGGCATATTGACTGGAAACTATACGCCCGTACTGACAAATTATTTGTAAAGACATTTGAAGAGGAGACCAACCTAAGAGCATATATTCTGCTCGACAACTCCTCTTCAATGCATTATCCTATTATCAGTTCACCGACAGTTTATAATCCGGACAAGATTACATTTTCCATCTATGCCGCGGGCTGTATTTCATATATGCTCCAAATGCAGCGCGATGCTGTCGGATTGTCCGTTTTTTCCGACAATCTCGACCTGTTCACACCAGTAAGGTCTTCATACGTGCATCTTAAATATCTGTATGGTGAATATGAAAAACTCATTTCCGACTTCACACTGAATGACAAAAAGAAGTCCAATGTCGCTGAATGCATCCATCTGATTGCGGAAAAAACCCACAAGCGCTCATTGTTTATCCTTTTTACGGACATGTTTGACAACTATTCGGATTTGGACACTGTGTTTTCAGCTCTTCAACATCTCAAATACAATAAGAACGAAGTGATTCTCTTTCACGTGGTTGACAAGAGCACTGAAATAGATTTCAAATTACCGGACAGACCGACCAAATTCATCGACCTTGAGACTAAGACCGAATTAAAAATTAATCCTCGCCTCATTAGAGATGAATACTACAAATATCAGAAAAAGCGCAGAGATGAAATTGAGGAACGCTGCCTTCAGTACAAAATTGATTTTGTGGAGGCTGACATCAACCTCGGATATGACCAGATAATGCTCAACTTCCTCAAAAAACGCCAGCGTCTCCAATAAAATCCAATAATCATATTACACTATAAATTTTTGAACATGGAAGATAAATATCGACATCTTACTCAAGACGAAATAAAAGAACTTATAAATAAAAACTGTCGTTGCAATGACTGGAATGACGTTATGGTGGCTGACAATTTCAACTGTAATCACATACGTAATGTTAATTTTTCAGGTACAATAAAATTAGGTGTCTTCAACAATAAGAATATAGTCCTTGACGGAATGGTTAAACACCCCGGCATATATAATGCGACAATAAACAATTGTACAATTGGTAATAATGTGTATATCAATCAGGTAAGAAATTATATATCGAATTATATAATTGAAGACGATGTTATAATTGACGATGTTGACATTCTTAGCGTGAATGAGGAAAGCACATTCGGAAACGGGACTGTTGTAAGCGTTCTTTGTGAAACAGGCGGCAGAGAAATAAAAATCTTCGACTGCCTTTCGGCTCAGATCGCCCATATTTATGCAATGTATCGCGACAGGATGCAAACCATAGTAAAACTTGACAGCCTTGTTGATGCATACGCAGAGTCCTTACGCTCATCTGTTGGAAGGATTGGAAACAATTCCATGATTGTAAGCACACGTATGATAAGTAATACTAAAATCGGTCCATACACACATATAGTCGGAGCATCAAGACTAAACAACGTTTCCATAAACAGCCGCAAGGAAGCCCCGACATTAATAGGTAATGGAGTGATAATAAAAGACAGCATTATAAGCACAAATTGTAAGGTTTATGACGACGCACTTATCTATAATTGTTTTGTAGGGCAGGGTTGTGAAATAGGAGAGCAGTTCTCGGCTGAACAGTCGTTATTTTTTGCAAACTGCATAGGACTTCATGGTGAGGCATGTGCTATTTTTGCAGGTCCATACACAGTGACACACCACAAGAACACATTGCTGATAGCCGGGATGTATTCGTTTATGAATGCGGGCAGCGGCACCAATTTCAGCAACCACATGTATAAACTTGGTCCTATCCATCAGGGTATTTTGGAAAGAGGTATCAAGACAGCATCCGATTCGTATGTCAAATGGCCTGCCAAAGTCGGTCCTTTCACAGTTGTCATGGGACGACATTATCACAATTCCGACACTTCCAACTTCCCATTTTCATATCTGATTGAGAAAAATGACGAAAGCGTGCTTGTGCCAGGCGTCAATTTGCGCAGTGTCGGTACAGTGAGAGACGCTCAGAAATGGCCGAAACGTGACAGGAGAACAGACCCTGATCTTCTCGATTGCATCAATTTCAATCTGCTCAGTCCATTTACAATTAACAGGGTTATAAAAGGCAAGGAAATACTGCAGAATCTTAAAGAACTGTCTGGGAACACTTCAAGTTATTACGCATATAGCAGCACCCGCATAAACAACTCCTCCATGCAAAACGGTCTTACTTTGTATGAAATAGCCATAATCAAATTCCTGGGCAATTCCATTATCAGCCGTCTTGAAAACAGAGATTGCTCAAGCGACGAGAAAATGGTTGAAAGCCTCAAGCCTGAAACCAACATCGGTGATGACGACTGGATCGACATTTCAGGACTTATCGCCCCTAAAAACGAAATCAGCAAGGTGTTCCAGAGAATTGATGACGGCACGTTTGACTCTTTCGACAAGATAAACACTGCATTCAAAGACATCCACAACAATTATTACACATACGAATGGACATGGGCGTTGAAAAGAATCGAACAATATCTTCACAAACCCTACACCGAATTCACAAAATCTGATGTGATAGATTTTATTGGAAAATGGGAAAAAGCAGTGGTTGATCTTGACAACAGACTGTTGGCAGATGCCATGAAAGAATTCGGTGAAACAGTGAAAATAGGCTTCGGGGCCGATGGAGACATCAGTGACAGGGACAAGGATTTCAGCTCAGTAAGAGGTGATTACGAAACCAATACGTTTGTAGTCGCCACAAAAAAACATATTGAGACCAAAACCGCTCTCGGTGAAAAGATGATAAAGAAACTCTCGTAACCGCAGGTGATGAAAGAAGGAATTTTCCGATTCCGAAACTTTTCCGTATCACACTCCCGCAGCACTCTTAAAGTCGGCACAGACGCCATCCTGCTGGGAGGAAGCATCGGACAAAATACAATACTTGATAAAACTGCACCCGATAACATTCTTGATGTCGGGTGCGGTTGTGGTGTGCTGGCACTTCTAACTGCCCAATATTTCACACATGCCAATATTATGGCAATAGATATCGACAGACAATCGGTGGAAGAATCTTTGGAAAATTTTTCTTGCTCACCTTGGAAAAACCGCTTGTCGGCAAAATGTGTATCGTTACAACAATTTACTGATATTCAGGATAATAATTCAAAATTTGACCTTATTGTCTCCAATCCTCCATTTTTCGAGAACTCTCTCAAGTCAGCCTCCGAAACAAAAACCATTTCTCGCCATACGGATACGCTGACAGTAAGTGATATCGCCAGCTGTGTTGCACGCTTAATTTCCGATGACGGTTATTTCTGCTGCATTTATCCGGTTGAAACGGCGGAAAACCTGAAACTGAGATTCATTGATGAAAAAATATACTGTATCGATGAAACACTTGTCTTCAGCAAGAAAGGCAACATTAAGCCGGAAAGGACAATAATGACTTTTTCAAAAAAAATGGTCTGTAAAAAAATTGAAAATGTATGTCTTCTTGATGAAGAGGGAAAATCAAGCGATTGGTATGCTAAAACAACTAAGGATATTCTGCCTTGAAAAGCATTATACAGCCTCTAAAACATTGCGTTTCAGCATTAAAGCCATCATAACACCTCTTAAAACGAGAAAGATAAGGAAGGCTATCCATAAACCGTCGTTGGACAACGTGGATATGGTACTGTAATATATCACGAAAAACATGGCGGTTGCAACAAACATTGCGTTACGCATGGCTTTGGATGCGGTCGCACCGATGAATATGCCGTCAAACAAAAATGCGGCGAAACCACATACAGGCACCAGCGTAGTCCATCGGGAGTATGTCATGGCGGTATCAATTACAGCTGCACTGTCGGTAAGCAGGGAAAGAATGTCTCTGCTGAATAACAAATATAATAAGGTAAACACTGCTGTAAGTCCTATTCCCCAGTAAAACAGATAGGTAACGGATTTTTTCAGAGACAGTCTGTCCTTTGCTCCGATAAATCTGCCGACAAGCGATTCACCGGCGTAGGCGAATCCGTCCATGAAATACGAAAACAACGTGAACAACTGCATAAGTATCGTATTGGCTGCCAGCGTCAAATCACCCATGTATGATGAAACAAATGGTATGAAAGTGAAGACTGCAACCAAGCATAATGTCCTCAAAAATATATCAATGTTAACCTTAAAGAATGCTTTTAACTCATTGATTTTAAGGCTTGACTTGACGTCAATAAGTTTCCTCAAATGACCGTATTTGTTGAACCAGAAAACCACAGCGACAGTCAGACCGCCATATTGGGCAATGACGGTTCCGAGTGCCACACCCCTGATGCCGCTGTGAAACACAAAAACAAATATCAAGCTTGCCACAATATTCAGCAGATTAAGGAATATCGCAATCCACATCGGAAGTTTTGAATTCTGCATACCGATATACCAGCCTTTGATAGCATACAGTCCGAGTGTTGCCGGTGCCGCCCATATTCTGATGTAGAAATATTCAAGTGCAAATCCGACCATTTCCTCGCTGCCTCTGACCAAATATTTGGAAAGCAACGCAATAGGGTGTTGCAACAACAGCAGAAGCGCTGCAATGGACAAAGCAATCACTGAAGCCCTGACAAGTATCTTAACCGATTCTTTCATGTCGTTGGCACCGTATGCCTGTGCAGTGAAGCCACTTGTCCCCATCCTCAGAAAGCCGAAGTTCCAGTATATCATGTTGAAGATAGTGGTACCTATTCCGATTGATCCGATATACTGCTCGTTGCCTATATGGCCTACTATTGCAAGGTCAACCATTCCAAGAAGAGGAACGGTGATGTTGGTGATTATGTTGGGCAGTGCCAACCTCAGTATTTTGTTGTTCAATGTATTCCCTTTGAATTATTATTTGCTGCAAAAATAATCATAGCGACAAAAATATTTTCCCCAAGTGAAAAAAAATTAAAAATATATTTTGAAAGTATTTGAAAATGACTATCTTTGCGACAAAATAATTTATATCATGGCACATAAAATTGTAGAAATTGAAGGCATAGGTCCAGTTTATGCTGAAAAACTTACAAAAGCTGGAATCGAAACAGCAGAACAATTACTTGAGAAATGCTGCAACCCAAAAGGTCGTAAGGAACTTGTAGAGGCAACCGGCATTTCAAATGAAAAGATTCTGACATGGACAAACCATGCTGACTTATTCCGCGTAAAGGGCATAGGTCCGCAATTTGCCGAACTGCTCGAAGCAGCCGGTGTTGATACAGTCAAGGAACTTGGCACACGCAATGCAGCAAATCTCGCTGCCAAACTTGCTGAAGTCAATGAGGCAAAACATCTCGTTGGCCGTGTACCGGTCGAGGTTGAAGTTCAGAGAATGATAGACAATGCAAAGAAACTTCCTGGAGTTATGACCTATTAAAAATCCGGCAAAAAACATGAAAAAAAACCGGCTGTTAAACAGCCGGTTTTTTTTATCCTAATCTTTGAACCAATCGTGCCAATCAATAAGTTTTTGTATCTTTTCCCAGATGACACGATGTTTCCTTATAAATCTCTTGATTCTGATATTGCCGACAATATCGAGGAAGTTTTTACGCCAATAGTCGGATACCCTTAATGTCGGTGCAATCGATAAGGCATACAATATGGGAATCCACCAGTTATGTGTATGTGTTCCCAATATAACTGCCTGAATTACAATGAATATCGGCAATACAAAAATTGCAATTATAATTCTCATGGATGAGATGAACTGTTTGTCCTTTATGAGTTTTCTCAAAATTCTGTCAATTGCAATTGGAAATATGCAGTTTACGGTTGCATATAAAGCAAAAGGAAATGTCAGCAGCAATTTGAGGATTAAAAGAATAATTGACGAATTGGACTTTACTTTCCTGACATCAGACTTTGAACTTATCTTTGCTTCTGCCAGCAGGTTATAAGCCTCTTTGTAACGGTTTATCACCTTTTTGAACCTTTCGTTTTCATTTGCAAAAAGAGAGTCCAATCTTTCGACAAGCCGTTTGCTTACCATGAAAAGTCCATCATTGCGGTTGGGCAGGGTTTCAGCGGCAATGTCCTTAGCACAGAAGTCTATACAATGCAGATAGTCGTCATAGTATTCTTCATTCGTTACATTTATCATTTCCGACTGCATTATCTGCTCCATGTCGTGACGCATATTGTTGAATGCAAGATTCGGATTTTCATGATACTGGTCTTTATAATCAACCGCTTTGATTGGTTTACAGAATTTCACGTAACAGTCGGACAAAAGGACATGCATGTCAGTATAATAAATGATGACAGGCACTACTGTTATGTTGAGACTGAAATCATAATTTTCCTCAACCGGCAGGGCAATTCTCGGAATACCTTTCTGTAAAGGCAGCAGTGATTCTTTATTATTTTAGCTCTTTTTATTT
>CALFIZ010000025.1 GCA_937877575.1 uncultured Marinilabiliales bacterium
CCTGCCGATTCCACCTTTGAGCCCTCAATCTGCGTAACCATGATATTGGAATCCTTGGCTGAAGCCAAAGGCACATAGTCTGTCAGGTCTTCGGGACCGATAATCACACCGCAGGCATGCACACCGGTCTGGCGGACCACACCCTCAAGCTGCATTGCATATTCAATGGTCTTCTTTGCCAGCTCGGAGCCGTTTTCATATTCCTTGGAAAAGTCAGGACTTTCCTTGAGAGCCTCCGAAAGGTTCTTCACCTTGTCAGGAATACATTTGCATATCCTGTCAACATCACCGAGCGGCAGCTTGAAGACACGACCCACATCCCTGATTGCCAACTTCGATGCCATAGTTCCGAAAGTCACTATCTGCGCGACATGGTCATCACCGTATTTTTCCAAAACATAATCGAGCACCTTCTCACGACCGGCATCATCGAAATCCACATCGATATCAGGCATCGAAACCCGCTCCGGATTCAGAAAACGTTCAAACAGAAGATTATACTTTATCGGGTCAACATTGGTGATACCGATGGCATAAGCAACCGCAGATCCTGCCGCAGAGCCTCGTCCGGGTCCGACTATAACCCCATTCTGACGACTGTGATTGATGTAATCCTGAACTATTAGGAAATACCCTGGGAAACCCATCTTTTTTATCACGGAAAGCTCATAGTCGATACGTTGCCTGATTTCATCAGACATATCAGGGTACTTCTTTTTCGCACCCTCGTATGCCAGCTCCTTCAAATATTCGTTTTCATCGGAATATTTTTCAGGAATTTTGAACACGGGGACTATGACATGCTCCTTCAGTATTGAATAATGCTCTACTTTTTCGGCAATCTCCAGAGTGTTTGCAAGGGCATCCGCATCGTCAGGCAGCACCTGAAGCATTTCATCGTAATTCTTGAAATATTCCTGTCCCGTATATCTCAATCTTTTAGGGTCATCGTAGTCGGATGCCGTATTGACGCATATTAGTATGTCATGTGCGGTTCTTTCCTCAGCATTGATGTAATGGACGTCATTAGTGGCAATCAGCTTTATATCGTATTTTTTTGACAAATCGTGCAAGGCTTCATTGACCACCTGTTGTTTCTCAAGTCCGTGATTCATCAGTTCCAAATAGAAATCGTCCTTATATACGCTTTTGTACCATTGGACAAGTTCTTCGGCCTTCTTCATGTTTCCGTTAGCGATATTGAAGGGTATTTCGCCGGCGAGACAGGCACTGGAACAGATTATGCCCTCCGAATATCTCTCCATGATTTCATGGTCAACGCGGGAATTGTAGTAAAAACCCTCCTTGAAACCCAACGATATGAGTTTGCACAGGTTTTTGTAGCCGACACTGTTTTTCGCAAGGAAAATACAGTGATAACCTCTTGCCCTTTCAGTATTTGCCGAACTTTTTTCAAACCTGCTGCCTTCAGCCACATACCCCTCACATCCGATGATAGGCTTTATTCCTGCCTTATTGGCCGCATTGAAGAAATCCACAATTCCGTACATGTTCCCATGGTCGGTGATTGCAACTGCCGGCATGTCCAATTCTTTGGCTTTTGATATCAGCTTGGGAATATCCGACAATCCATCAAGAATGGAGTACTGTGTATGAACGTGAAGATGAACAAACTGTGACATTTCCGACTTTGTATTTTTCCCTCCAACAAAATTAACAAATTTTCAAATATTTTCATCCGAAACACAAAAGAGATTATCAACACTTAATAAACAACTTTTAAACAATCATATTTTGGATAATACTGACTGCAATACTGAAAAATTATTACCTTTGCAATTCGAATCAAAATCAATAATCAATATGTCATATATAGGCAAAAAAGCCCCGCAATTCGAGGCTAACGCTGTCATCAACGGCAACGAAATAGTAGAAAGATTCTCTCTTGAACAGTTCAATGGAAAGAAAAATGTGCTTCTTTTCTTCTACCCGATGGATTTTTCATCCGTGTGTCCAACCGAAATCCTTGCATTTCAAAACAAACTCGAAGAATTCGAAAAACGCAACGTTGCAGTAATCGGCTGCTCTGTTGACAGCGTGAACACCCATCTGGCATGGCTCAACACCGATATTGACAAAGGTGGAATCAAAGGTGTCACCTTTCCGTTGGTTTCCGATTTCAGCAAAACCATCTCCTTCAACTACGATGTGCTCGGTGGAGAATACGATTACGATGAGGAAGAAGACGAAGTGGTTTTCGAAGGCAATCCGTTCACTTACCGCGCCCTGTTCCTTATCGACAAGATGGGTATAGTCAGACATCAGCTAATCAACGACCTGCCTTTCGGACGCTCTATTGACGAAGCTCTTCGCATGGTGGACCAACTCCGCCATTACGAAAGACACGGGGAATCATGCCCCGCCAACTGGAAGAATGGTGACAAAGGCATAGTCGCTCCGGAAGCCACTTACAGCAATTTCATTGAAAAACACAGAAATGACTGATTTAGTTTTTGCAACCAATAACAAACACAAACTCTTCGAAGCACAAACCAAGATAGGAGACAAATTCAAAATCATCTCTTTGGCTGACTTGAATTTTAACGAAGAAATCGAAGAGACCTCCGATACCATTGAGGGAAACGCCAGAATTAAAGCAGAAATCATTTATAACCGCTTCGGCATTAACTCTTTTGCCGATGATACCGGTCTGGAAGTGGAAGCGCTCGGCAATGCACCAGGCGTTTATACCGCACGCTATGCCGGTGAAAATGCGACATTCAGTGACAACTGCAACAAACTACTGCACGAAATGCAGGGAAAAGCCAACAGAAACGCCCGTTTCCGCACAGCCATCTGCCTTATCCTGAACGGACAGCATTATATTTTCGAGGGTTTGGTGCATGGAAAAATAACCGAAACCGCATTCGGAAATGGCGGCTTCGGTTATGACCCTGTCTTCATGCCTGACGGCTATGACAAAACCTTTGCGGAATTACCTCTTGAAATCAAAAACACCATTAGTCATAGAGGCAAAGCGTTGGATAAATTATGTGACTTCCTCGAATCACACACATTATTATCTGTCTGACAAACAGGCAATCAATACAATGTAACCAACATTAGAACCTGACTCCCAACGTCAGCTGCATCTGATTATATTTATATACACTCTTTACACTCGGTGACGGGTAAGCGTCAGTATATGGATAGAGATATCCGTATTCCTTGGTGCGTGCATATCCGAAATCAAGCAAGAAACTCTCAAAACGCAGTCCTGCACCAAGAGAAAACGTTTTTGTTTCATTATTGAGATCACTTGTTGCAATATATGGAGACGTGCCAAAACTGTAGCCTCCCCTGATTCTGAAAATGCCTATTGCCCATTCAGTTCCAAGACGTATTGTAGATGTCGCCTTAAGCGAATTCACAATATTGGCGTTAGTGTTTTCAAAAACATCATCAGTATAGATATCCTCCTTACAGCTGAATTTTGCTGTTGTATAATCAACATATTGGTATTCTGCACTTAACACCCCATATTGTCCGATTACGAAACCCAAACTTGCCATAAAGCGTGCAGGTGTCTTCAACTTATAGTCGTAATTCAATTCTGCATAGTCGGAATAAGATTTGAAATTCCTGTTCCCGTTTAAATCAAGATTAGCGTCAATATCCGCAGTATAATTATCATTGAGGTCATACCAGGAAGGAGTATGGTATGCCACTCCTATTCTAAGGAACTGGACGGGTTTTATAATAGCACCGAACTTAAGGTTGATGCCCGTTCCACTCGTTTTAAGATAAGTTGAATACGACATCTTGTTGAAAAAACTGTGGCCTGTTTCTGTAGCATCGGTTTCAGTCAGAATGTATCTTTCGCTATAACTGAAATAAGGCACTCCCACTGTTGTTCCAAAATAAACAATATCATTCCAGTTAAAGCCGAAAGTCATGTCGAACTCGTTGGAAGAACCGTACGTGTTGAGTTTCACAGCCTGATTTACCTGACCGCCATACATATCTGACAACAGATGGGTCTGACCTGATAACGTATCAGTATAAGTAAAAAGGAGATTAGTGTTCCATGCAAGCCCCGTCGAATAACGGTCCAAGCCGTTGATTATCGGATTATCGCCATCAAAAGTGATATTAGGATTCACACTATTCAGATAATCCACCCACCCGGTGGTGATGGAATTTTCCCCATTATATCCCCTTCCGTATATGTTTCTCCTGTAATTGCCGGTTCTGTTGATACCTGCTCCGAAATGGAACATCTTGAATCCATACTTTTGGGCATTTTCACCAGCCTCAAAGGGTATCACCAGCCCGACGTTTCCGATATTGAACTTGGAAGCCGATGCACTTGTCCTGTTGTTTAGAAACTCAGAGCTTGTATTTGATGTGAATATGGAAGGTGTAAATGACAATTCAGACGACCTATAGACCGCGATGCCGGCAGGGTTTGTTGCAAGTGTCAGAAAATCACCGCCCAATGCTCCGAATGCTCCCGCCATACCTGTTGACCTTGCTGTACTTCCGACATAACTCAGTGTTGAATATCTGACTGCGTCCTGCACTGTTTGAGCATTAGCGCTTACTGCTGCAATAAACGCTGCTATTGCTATAACTACTCTCTTTTTCATTATTATTCTCCTTTCAAAATTTACCATTCATTATCTTCTGCCACCTGTAGATGAGCCGCTTCTGCTACCACCTGTAGAAGAACTGCTTCTACTGCTTGATGATGAACTGCTTGACGACGGACTTCTTGACGATGAACTTCCTGAATAACTGCTTCTACTTGATGATGATGACACGCTGCTTCTGTTATTTGAAGAACTGCTTCTGCTGCTCGAAGAGGAGCTGCTTCTGCTGTTTGATGAAGAGTTGTTCAATGAAGAGCTGCTTCTGTTATTTGAAGAACTGCTTCTGCTGCTCGAAGAAGAGCTGCTTCTGTTGTTTGATGAAGAGTTAATGGATGAGCTGCCACTTCTGTTGGACTTTGAAGAGCTATTGCGAGGATTTGTGTAGTCAGAACTGCTGCTTGGTACGGAGACCGATGGAGTCTGATAGTTGGATGGTTTCGAATATCTTGAGCCAATGGAAGAGCCCTCCTTTGAATTTGAGGAAGATGTGTTAGAACTTGAAGAGCCGGTTGGTTTTGACTGGTTGTTGGTTGATGTGCCGACTCTATTGTTGTTTGAGGAATTGATACCACTATTTGAGGAATTAACCCCTCTATTGGTGTTGGTTCCGACATTGTTGCCTGAACTGCGAAGATTGTTATTATTGCTGTTATTAGAGCTGTTGACGTTCGAACTGTTGTTGGAGGAAGAAGGATTCACAGTTGACGACCCTGCTCTGTTGTTGGATGAGTTGAAACCACTATTGGTGTTAGTGCCGACATTAGAGTTGGAACTACGGATGTTATCGTTAGTGGTATTTGTAGTGTTGGCTGTTGATTCATTGGCTCTGTTGTTATTGCCGGAACCGCCATTGTTACCGTTGTTATTGGTATTACCGTTTTTATTGGTATTGCCGCTCTGTCCGGTTGATGACGATGACCTGTTGGGGTTTCCGTTATAGCCTGAACCATTTGAACCTGCTCCGGAGCCGAGGCCGCCTCCGCCGGCATATCCCTCATATCCGCCTCTTGAACCTCTTGGCTCGTATTTGGTTTTGTTATTATTATGACCTGGGGTGAACGGGTCTTTAGGTCCCCAAGGTCTGTATGGGTCGCAGTGACGGCATCCGTGATACCATGGGTTGTTCCAGTAAGGATTGTGGCATGTATAGCAGCCGCCATAGTACCAAGGAGAATACCATGGATTGTACCATGAGCCGTACCACGGGTCATACCATGAACTGTACCATGGGTCATACCAGCCGTTGTACCATGTGTTGTACCAGCCGAATGACACACCGTAACGATAGCCACGGCGCCACCAAGGACGATAATCATTCAAGTAT